>JBFMGC010000020.1 GCA_040752815.1 Candidatus Zixiibacteriota bacterium | reverse complement strand
CACAGAGTACAGGCAGGCGAGGGCGTCGTCGGTCGCGCCGACATAGAAGAATTTGCGGGCGGCTTCGAGAGCGAGCAGATGAATGTGGGGGGCGTCTCTCAAATCGGCAGATGAGGGCATCTGCCGGGCACTCTCAGAGTGCTGTAAGTCGGCGGATGGGTGCCCGACTGAACTGGACCGGGCACGTTTCAGGTCGGGGGTGTCGGTGTCGGGTTTCTCCCCCGGCGCTTCGGCCGGGGCCGGAACCCGACCTACGCCACTGCCGGGCACGTGACTGGCTGTAGCGATACTACTTACTTCAAGTGCAATATTAAGTAACTGGCGCAACTCATTGGGCAACAAGTCGATAATGGCGCATTCACTTATGTCATGCTCCAGCAGTGATGAGAACTCGTCGAAGTAGTTGCGGTATGATGGATCGTCGTGGAATTGGCTCAGGCTGGGCCAGAAATCGGCGAGCTGCAGCAAGCGAAGATCCGCGGCGGGCTGGCTTTCGAGGCGGCCGCGGAGCTGTTCGAAACTTCGGGCGAATGCGAGCGGCGACGGTTTCATTTACTGGTACAGGCGGATATCAATTGTTGTGTCCGGGTCAACCGGGCCAATCATAACCGGCGTTCCTGCCAATGCCGATACCAGATTGGTCCGTGATTTCTGAGTTACGACAACTTTTACCGGGCCGAAATCGGTGCGGCCATCGAGTTCGACCACACGAATCGAGAGCTGTTTGCCCTCGGTGCGGCCCTCGAAACGAATATCGATGCGGTCATGCCGATCGGTCTGCAGGGTCATTTCGCGGGTGTACTCGACCTTGTCCGGATCGTAGGCAAGCGGCTCCAGCGCGAATACCGCGTCCGGCATTTTGATCTGCCACTTGAGCTGTTCGAGATTGGTGGCAGGGGAAAGATCGAGCTCGGCGCGGCCGTGGGCATCGGTGACAAACTCCCGCCCCAGTTCGGGCAGCTGCACCATGATGTGGGCGGCAAGGCGCGGTTCCTCGGACTGGATTTGCAGGTAATCACGCCCTTGCTCGGTGTTACGCATGATCTGGACCACCACCTCGGGGCTTTCGGAGTATAACGTGGCGATCTTACGCACGGCGGGCTGCTTGCCGGAGGGGCCGTCGGCAGCGAGATACGACACCTCGGGGCGCTCCGAAATGAGCGGTTTGAGGTCGACTACCAGGCTGCGAAGCGCGGATTCGTACAGCGAATCCCGCAGGCGAGAGAACTTCTCTGGCAGTGATTCGGCCGCTGTCGGTTCGGTAGGCTCGGCGAGCTGCCGGTAGTTCCGGCAGAACTCGGCGCAGAACTCGCAGGCCTCGACATGGTCGGAGATTTCCTGCCGGCGCACCAGGTCGGCCAGGGTGCCGTCTATGTACAAAATCAGGTCATCCCGTGACGGATGCATACTACGCCCTTCCCTTATTCATCTGGTAGGTAGTCTCCAAGCGGCCAGATTGTGGAATCTTCACGGAGGATTCGACGGACCTCTTCGAGCGCCTGGCGGGAGAGAGTGTCCATAACGTACTTGTAGCGGCTTTGGTACTCTTGCTGGTTGATATCATGCCGTAGCTCCAGGAAATATGACGGGATCGAGTCCGCCGCGCCGGAGAGGCACAGGTCGTTCAGCCAGGTGCAACAGGCCTCGATAACGGCGTGGGCGTCTGATTCGGCCAGGCGGCCCTTTTCGATATACGCCCGCGCCCCGACATCACTTATCCACAGCGACGCCCGCTCAACCGCCTTGCGGATTTTGCGAAGGCGCAGCTCGCCCAGCGGGCCGGAGGGGCGGTCCTGGGTATATTCAAGGGCATCGACATACTCTGCGTTGACCGCGATCATGGTGCTGATCAGCGAATTGAGGGCGACCTCATTCCGGTACTCGGTTTCGGCATCAAGCAACTCAAAGATCCGCATGCACCAGTCAGCGCGGCTGTTGGTGTTAAGAAAGGCGTCCAAGACCAACTCATACAACCTGTCGTCGGGAATGGTGTGACAGCTCTCCCGGAGCTGGTGTTTTCTCTGGCTGAGTACAATGTAACTGTGCCTGTCGCCGGGCCGTTTCATGACGGTGTAGGTATGGGTACGCAAGATGTCAGTGACACGACGCTTCAGCAGGGCCACTTGTGGGTCGGCGCCGCCTTTGGCGGCGGTTACAGCTTTGCGGATGAACCCGCCCAACAGGATGTTGAAATGCCGTAGCAGCTCGTTATCAGGGACTCTCTGGAAATGGGTGAGGCCATGCCGCTTCAAGTAGAAGAATATGATGAAGTACGGATGGCCTTTTTGACTGGCAAGAAACACGCCCAGTATGTCGATGGTCATATCGGAAAGAGCCCGTTCGGCCTGGAGTTGGTCGACAGGGAGCCGCCAACCCGAGGCGCGTAGTTGCCTTAAACAGGACTTGGTATGGTCCACGCAAAGGCCGAAGAACGCGTCGAAGGATTTCGGGGTGCGCGGGGAAATCAGGAACAGCCTGAAGACCTCTGCCGTGGAGACCTGGACCTCTTTATGTGACACACTGGCGGACGTGGTGTGAAACTCCCTCTTAAGTTTAGTTTCACTTACTCTAAATTATAATCAGGCGACGGGGTTTTAGCAAGGAATGGGCGAGGTGTAGACCAGGCCCGGCGCAGGTGTGCGCGTGCCGTGTGGCCGTTTTGTGCGACGTTGCGCTACTGGGTCGGGAAGTCAGGCTCGGCCAGAGCTGCTACTGGGATCGCTTCAGCCCGGTGCCTCCTGCCGCGAAAGATGCCGCGGAACCACCACACGCAAAGGACAACAATCCCCGCAAGCAGGATGATTGAACCTATAGACGATATCTTGTGCATGGTCTCGTACCGGACAGGGTAGATGCAGAGGGCGCTGGGCAAGCCGCCGAGGCCGTTGAGTAGCATCGGAAGGTAGGTGCCGCCGATGCCGACAAAGACGACGACCGCCACGGTCCGGTCCGCAAGCGATGGCCGGCGGAACTGCTCCCAGGCCGGCCACCATTGCATCATCCCGGCCACAAACGATAGAAACACGCCGCCGAGTACTACCAGGTGAAGGTGAGCGGTGGCGGTATAGCTCTTGTCCAAAGTCAGTCCCACAGCAGGGGTTGCGAGAATTACCCCGACAAGACCGCCGAGAATGAGGAGCGTGGTCTGTGCCCAGATCAGCGCTACCGATGTCTGCCGCCAGGGGTGCACCCTCGTCAACATCACGATCCAACTCAAGATTAGCACAGACATGGGGGCCACGGACAGAAGGCCGAACATGCTCCCGGTCAGAGCGACCGGCTGTGACGACGTGCCGAGTAAGTTCTGTCCCCACATCACGAGGCTAAGCTGACCGAGCAAAAGGCCCGCAATCAGTACGGCCCGGCGCGCGAATACGGTTGTTCTGCTCTGCTCCGACAGGATGGCCAGCGTGATGCCAATGGCGGGCAGGATTGTAGCATAAGTTACCGGACCGACATAGGCCCAGAACAGGTGCTGGTACCGCACGATGCCGTCGGGCTCGAGCAGTTTGAATAGCGGAGTAACATTCCACTGGTGGAGTGACAGCTGCACCAAAGTGATGAGGCGAATGGGCGAGACGACCAAGGTCACCAGCGCCGCGATTAGAAAGAACCACGCCACCACCGGAAGCCGGGCATACGGCACCGTGCGGTGCGTCTTGCTCAATATGGTGGCAGCGATCACGAAGTGCATCAGTCCGGTGGATAGACAAAGCAGCAGTAGTCCTGCGACGAGCAATTGAAAGGCGCTCGATCCGGCCGGGGGAGGCATCAGCATGGTCCAGCCGCCGTCGTAGGCGCCGAGCTCGATCGCCGCAACAACCAACGCAGCGCCGGAAAGATGACAGATCCATCCTATTAGGTTCAACCTGCTGTAGGCCAAATCGCTCGCGCCTATGGCCGAGGGCAGCACCAGGTTTCCCATCACCGCCGGGAGAAGTGGCAAAAGCACTGCAAACACCATAATCAGGCCATGGTGGGTGATAAGACGTCCGAATAGCTGGGAGTTGATGATACACGACGGGGCATCAAAGAGCTCGAGTTGCATCGCCATTGCAGCTATCGCACTGACCAGCAGAAACACTATAATAGTGAGCAGGTAGAGATTGGCTATGCGACGGGAATCAATCGAACTAACCCAGCTTTGGGACTTCTCCATGGTTGTCGTCACTCTCGTATCGATTTGTCAAACATCATAGGTCCTTGACTCGGAATCGTCGGACACCAAGCCAGAGCGGCGCCGCAGTCCAGACTACCAATGATACGGCGGCGATGGCCACTCCCAGGGCCGTTCCAAAAAAGCGATTGAACACCGCCCCGGTATATCCCATGAGCGCGGCCCAATCAGTGTTAACCAGCAGCGTCACCCGCGCCAGATCGATCGGGTTGGCCATGGAGGCGAGCAGCAGCGGGGTTTCGAGAGGATAATCGTCGAACGCCATCGCCGCCAGAAGGACGAGACCATCGTACACCAGAGCCGTGAACAGCCAGATGCCCAGAGTTGCGGCGAGACCCTTTCCACGGTCATCGAACACAATCGCTACCAGGAACGCCAGCGCCAGGAAGATCGCGGTGAGAAAAGAACCGATCAGGAGCAGCACCGCGAGGGAGTAAAGTTGCTGGGTCGACCAGTCACCAAACACTGCCGCTGGAACACCCACGCCGATTATGAGACCGAATACGAGAGCACACAGCAGGCCGATATACATGCCGAAGAAGACTGTCCGCCGGGTAACCGGCTGAGTCAGTACCAGCTCGACAAATTCTCGCGAGTTGTAGAAGTAGATCGTGCCAAAGAGCGAGCTGACCATCGGGATCAAAAAGAGTGATACGCTCATCAGGCTGACGGCAACTTTAGCCGATTGCGCTTGCATGTAGAACAGCCCGGCGGTAATCACCATGAAGAACGCGGTATATAGCAGGCCCCAGCGGTTGCGGGCCACATCGCGAACGGCATACCAGGCCAGGTGCAGTGTCAGTGTCATGCCGCGTTCCTTTCCAGCAGACGGGCCACCGCCATCTCGAGCCGAGGCTCAGCGGTCTGGAGCTTCAGTTCCCGAACCGAGCCATGATAGCGTACACGACCCTCCAGCAGGACGATAACGTCTTCAGCGACTTCATCCAGGTCACTCATTATATGGGTCGTCAGGAGGATCGTCCGTTCCTTCTCCTTGAGGGACAAAATGTACTCCTTCAGACGGGTGTTGGTTAGCGGGTCGAGACCGGCAGTCGGTTCATCGCAGATAAGCAGCGCCGGGTCATGCATGCAGGCAAGCACAACGCTCAGCTTCTGGCGCGTACCGCCGGACATGGCCCGCACCCGCTTGCCGAGCTCGGTCTCCAGGCCGAACAGGGCGATGAGCTCGCTTTCGAGCGTGGTCGGCTCCGGACGCAGCCCCTTGACTACCGCTATTGTCTCCCGGCCGGTAAGATCGAGCGGAAACCTGGCTACCTGCGGCACATAGCCGAGATGTCGCCGATAGTCACTCGAACCGTTAAGCAGATAGCCGCCGATCGAGATGCTTCCGGAAGTCGGTTTCACGAGACCCAGCAGGCATTTCAGAAGCGTGCTCTTCCCGGACCCGTTGGGGCCAATTATACCGGTTACACGGCCACGCGAAATCGAGAGATCGATTTCGTGAAGGGCCACGAATCGGCCGTAGCGTTTGTGCAGGTGGCTGATTTCTATCATGAGAGGGGCCTCATTCGAGGTGACGGGTCGATCAATGACTCAGGAGTAAGCGTGGGCAGGATCCGCTCCGCGAGATTCAGGACATCGACAAGCAGACTGCGCACGAGCACGAGGGTCGACGGATCGGATTCTACGAGCAAGCTGAACAGGCTGACCGGGCGATACGGTTCGTCGCCGAATCCATCGCGATCCAGATCATAGCCGCGATACGAGCTCCAGTAGTTGCCGCGGAAGGTGCTGAACGATTGCCTGCTGTTAGTAGCGACGTTGAAGGAGTTATCGATGAAGTCGTTGTCCTCAATCCTGCTGTCCACGCAGTTTGCCATGATCTTGAGCGCCCAGCCGTTGGCGGTAAAGCGATTGCCGGTCATCCGGACTCGGTCTGAGCCTTCCATGAGAATGCCGACTGAATTCTGCGAAAAGACATTATGAATCACGCGGCTGTCACGGATGTCCTTGAGCAGGAGGCCATACGATGCGCCGCCCCAGCTATCGGCGAAAGTGTTGTCTTCCATGTGGACATTGGCGGTATACATCACCGCGACGCCCGAGCCATTGTGGACGAAGCTGTTCTTTACGTAGCGGCAACTGTCCGAGAACATGAAATGCAAACCGTATCGCAGGTTCTGCTCGCTGATGTTGTTTGTTATTATGCTGTGCTTGACGAATTCGAGGTAGATACCGTCGCGGTGACCTCGTATGGTGTTACCGGTGATAGCGACATCCTTGCATTGCCAGAGATGGATACCGTTGCCGGCCGAAGTCAGGTTTTCCGAGGAGCCGCCGATCTCATTACGAACAATCCGGCAGCGCTCAGCTCCGGCGAGGTAGATCGCAAAGAACGTGTCTCGAAACCGGTTGCCGCGGATTTCGCAATTGCGCGCTCTCGTGATCGTGACGGCGGCGTTCTCCTTTAGGAAACTGACCGGGACATTCCGGAACTCAATCCCGGTGATACTCACATCAGGTGCTGTAATGTCGACCAACGGACCCACACCGGCGGCATCGAGTATCGGCCAGTCCACACCTTCCAGGGTGACCGACTTATCAATCCTGAGATCGGTTTCCTGATAAGTGGCCTGTGAAACTCTGATCGTGTCGCCTGATTCGGCCAGCGCGAGCGCCGATCCGATCGATGTGATATCCCCCGCCGGTTGCACATGCAGCACTCTGCCGGTCGCACTGCTTGTCAGGAACAGCAGTACACCGAGCAGCATCAGCGCCAAAGTGTCTGTCAGGCGAACCGAGAGTTTCACGATTATAACCCGCAATCGCCGGCTGCTACTTCAGGTTCCACGCCTTGGTCACCAGAGCCTTGGTCTCATCCCAGGTGACTATCGAGCCGCCTGCTCTGGCAATCAGACCGGCCGCCTTGGTGTGCGAGTCGACTGCCACCAGGCCGATCCCCATGGGGCTATTCTGGTGGAGGGTGGCGACAATCAGCGCCGCGTCGGCCTTCATAAACGTGCGCGGGCTGTTGAAGTCGGTTACCCAGCGGGAGTGAATCGCCAGATCGTTCTTTGTGGAGTTAATGTCGGCGGCGGCCATGCATTCGATCGAATCGAATTTCAGCACCCTACCCTTGGAAGTAATGATCTCGGTGCCGAACTTGTCGTCGGCAATGGTCATCTTGCAGTAATCGCACTCGTCGGTGCCGTAGTTGATCTCCGACGGTGTATACCCGCTGCAAGCAGCCAGAAGCCACACCAACAACGCAGAACTGATTCCGATGGTAGTGACTCTATGCCACATTGACGGCTCCCTTTCTATGACGCACGACCTCGTACAACCATGCGCCGGATGCGCTCGAAAGGGCGAGTATAACCACCCACCCGGCGGCGCCCGGCAATGATATCGCCTTGAAGTTGAGCAAGTTTTTGGTGCCGATCAGAGGCGGCTGATAGCTCAGGCCGGGCACCTTGATTATAGCATGTTCCGTATCCAGGTTGTGTCCATAGTCGTAGCCCCACAGATAGAAATCCACCAGGCCGGCTACGCACACGAGAACGAATATCGCTATCCACGCCAGCAGGAACGAACGTTTGCCAACTATCGCGGCCACAAGTCCCAGTATCATCAGGGCGCGCATTACCCACGGCATGATGCCAAGTTCCGGGATCGACTCGGGCACAATCTTCTTCATGCCGATATAGTGATTCAAATTGTTGATCTTGTTCAGATCGCCCTCATGCTGGCCCTGGATCTGGTTAATCCAGATCTCCATGCCGAGACCCTCCGGATACTGGGGGGCGTCCAGCGTTATCTCCCAGAGGGGGAAGTAATAGGTAAAGGCCAGCGCCAGGGCGGCGAGTGCAACCAGTATTCGCGACCAGACAGACATGTGCCCTCGCTGTGTTTGACCCGCCTGTTTCAGGCTCGGCCGATGCGGCGATCCCGTATATGATGCGGGATCGCCCTGGGCTGAAGCAAGCTGCATTTCTCGATCTTTCGCCTTTACGAGGACACGCGTATCCAACCCTGCATCTCCTGGTGCAGCGCGGAACAGAAGTCGGTGCAATAGAACGGGATCACGCCGGGTTTCTTCGGCTCCCAGAGGATCGTGCGCGTCTGACCCGGCATGATTAAAAGCTCCGAGGTCGTCGCACCCATAACGCTGAAGCCGTGTGGGACATCCCAGTCCTGTTCGAGATTCGTGACGTGGAAGTACACCTTGTCACCGACCTTGATACCTTCGATGTTATCCGGCGCGAAGTGCGTGCGGATAGTGCTCATGTATATGTGTACGGTCTTGCCGTCGCGAACCACCCGAGCTTCGCCCTCGGCCTTGATGGCGTGCGGGTTGTGGTTCTCGTTTAACGGGTACCAGCGCACTGAACGCTCCCTTATCAATGTCGCCGGACAAGCCTGCGCGTAGTGCGGTTCGCCGATAGTCGGGAAGTCCAGTAGCAGCTTCATTTTGTCGCCTGTAATGTCGATAAGCTGCGCTGCCTGAACCAACTCTGGCCCGGTAGGCAGGTAACGGTCTTTCGTAATCTTATTAAGCGCGACCACATACTTGCCGTACGGCTGCTTGGTGTCGCCGCCCGGAATCATCAGGTGGCCGATGGAATAGTAAGTCGGGATACGATCGACCACTTCCCAGGTGCCGAGCTTCCACTTGACAATCTCCGACGAGAGGAACATCGACGTATATCCATACCCCTGACCGTCAAACTCGGTGTGCAGAGGGCCGAGACCCGGTTCTTTTACTTCGCCGGCCAGAACCGACTCGTACCTGAGAATCGGAATTCCCTCGAACTCGCCGTCGAATTCCTGGTTCTCGATCGCCGCCTTGAACTTGGTGAACGAGTGCACCGGGATTAGCGCCGCCAGCTTGCCGCCGGCTACGATGTATTCTCCGGATGGATCAACATCACATCCGTGCGGAGACTTCGGTGTGGGTAAGAAATACACGAGGCCCGGGTTCTCGGCCGCGTTCAAAACTGTCACATCAGTGATGACCTCGGACTGGCCGACATCGGCGGCGTCCACATAATTGTGGCAATAACTAACCGACCAGCTCTTGCCTTTGCCCTGAGCGATCAGCTCCTCGGCCAGTTTCCAGTTGACCGCGGCGATAAAGTCCTTGTCGTTCTGAGAAGCGTTGACTTCGAGCTGGGTGTTAGCCTGCTCAGAATTATAGGAACTGAAGAACGACCATCCGTGCGACGGCCCTTTGCCGGAGCGCGACAAATCGTAGTTAATTCCCGGTACGAGAATCTGGAAGGCGACATTCATCCGGCCCGTAGCGGAATCGACCTTTATGTACGAGATCGTCCCCTTGAAATTCTCTTTGTAGGAGTTGATTGGCACATCTCGCTGGGGAATCGGTACGGAAAAACGGGTGGAGGCCACGACATACTCGGTATTTGGAGTGAGGAAGGGCGAGCCGTGATTGCCGCCCGAATTGGGAATCTCAATGGTCTCGACCGTCTCAAACGTGGAAAGGTCGATTCGCGCCACGCGTGGCGTGTTGTTGCCGTTGATGAACAACCAACGGCCATCGGTCTGGCCGTCAGTGACCGACAGTTGCGGGTGATGAGCGTCATCCCACGGGATGAAACCGTGCGAGGTCATCAGCAGAGGCTTGGTTTCCTCGGAATAACCGTATCCTTTTTCCGGGTCCTGGCTGAACACCGGAATCACACGGAACAGTCGCCCCGAGGGCAGACCGTAGACCGAGACCTGGCCGCTGAATCCGCCCGACATGAAGGCGTAGAACTCATCGTAGCTGCCCGGCGCGACATACACCTTGGCCGGGGCATCGCCGAAGCCGCCAACTTCCTTGTTCTTCGCGCATCCGGTGATCAGCCCGATCATTAGCAGGCAGACAAAGCCCGCTGTTGTAAAAGTGAGGCTGCGGTGAAACATCTCAATACTCCTCGTATCTAAACGTTAACGCACTTGTATTCGGTTTAATTACTGGTCGGTGGGGGAGGTGGGGTCCCGAATCCCGGTTGCTCCTCAGGCGGCACGGCCGGTTTATCTCTCTCCGAGCGGAGAAATGCAAGGAGCGCCATGGCGTTGTCATTGGTGATCCCCTGGATAGTCATGAACTGAGCATACTGAGCCACCATCTTCTTGCCGTCAGGGTGCAGCTTACCCATCTGCTCAGGATTGAGAATCTGGTTGAGCACGTACGAGTCGGAACGGCGTTTGGTGACATCACGAAGCGGCGGGCCGGTCTTTTTCTGATCCAGGTAGTGGCAGGTCGCACACTTCTGGATGAAGATCTGCTTGCCTTCTTCAGCTTTAGCCGGATCAACCGCGGCGACCGGCGTATCTTCAGTGATCGGACCGATGCCGTGTTCGGTCTCCCAGGTAGTCAGATTGCCCTGGGCCCAGCGGGCCTGGCGTTCGGCGTCAGTTTCGGGAGCTGATGAGCAGCCGACTCCGAACCATGCGGCTGCGCACATCGCGCCCAGTACAAACACTGTCACCGTAGTGATCTTGGATCTCATCGCGTAACACCTCATATTACTATTGATTCCTGGCGTTGGTGGATGCTTGGATGTGCAGGTCGGCAGCCGAAAAGCGGATTTCGCCGTTTGATATCCGGCCACCCAATGCACGTTCTTGTCTACATTATAAGGTTTCATTTTCTGAAGTGGTTAATGTCAAATTCACGCGCCAGGCCTGCCAGTGTAGTCTTTTCGCACATGCGCCTGAGGTCCTCACGTCTTTTGGCCCAGGCATCGTGAAGCGGGCAGGGGGTGCTCTCGCCGCACCGGGGAAGGCCGAGCGCACATTCCGAAAAGAGCGCCATGCCGTCGATCGCGGCGATCAGGTCGACCAGCGTTATCTCTCGGGCCGAGCGGGCCAGCCCGATTCCGCCGTTCGGACCGCGGAATGACTCCATGATCCGGGCCTCGGTCAACTCCTGCAAAATCTTGGTGAGAAAATGGAAGGAGAGACCGAGCTCGTCGGCCAGCTCCCGGATAGGGATAAACCGACGCCCGTCGCGGGATTCCTTGACCGTCACTAAGAGGGCGGCGCGGATTGCGTATGTACAGCCTTTCGAAAACAGCACCAATAAGTTCCTGATTTAAGACTCTTCTATCCGAACATATCGGCAGGTAACGCCTCCGCAAGTGAAAAAATGAACTTTTTTTGGGGTTCGAAAAAGAGCACCGGACAGGTGGGCCGCTCAGGTTATCGAGTGATAACTTAAGGCTGTTTTTCATATTCCGCTCGTCCCGATTTCTGGTTGTGCCGTAACTGGTTACTGGTTATTGTTGAGCCTACGCCGGAGTGGTGGAATAGGCAGACACCAGGGACTTAAAATCCCTTGGACCGTAAGGTCCGTGCCGGTTCAAATCCGGCCTCCGGCACCACTTGGAGCCACCGCCCCGTATCACACATCAAAAATCTTCCCCGGGTTCAGGATGCCGTGCGGGTCAAACTGGCGTTTGATCCGGCGCATAAGCTCGACTCCGGCGCCGTGCTCGCGTTCGAATAGGTCCTTGTGTCCCAGGCCGATGCCGTGCTCGCCGGAGATTGTCCCACCTAACTCGATTGTCTTCTCAATGATGCGATTGTTGATCTCATGCGCCCTGGACCACTTAACGGTGTCGGTGCGGTCGGCCAGCATCAGTGCGTGAAGCAGCCCCATACCGACATGGCCGAATGTGAACATCGTGACGTTGTTTTCATCCCCAAGTCGGTGACAGAACCCGACCATCTCAGGGAGTTTCGATATCGGAAAGGCAACATCGTTCCTGACGATGCTTAACCCCGACTTGAAGTGCTTGATGGCGTCGGTGGCCCAATGGCGAATCTCCCACGGACGCTGGCCCTCCGGCAGAGTGAGCGGCTCGGCGCCAAGCTCCAAACAGATTGACTCAGCCAGTTCGCTGTTGGACTCGAGCACCGGTTCGGGGCCATGGAACTCGAGGAAGAGCATCGGCGCCTCGCGAAGGCCGTAACCCTTGAGCTTGTTCAGAGCTGTTGCCAGGTGACGATCGAGAAACTCGATAGCGGCAATGTCCAGCCCGTAGCGGCGCATTTCCGAGACCGCCCTGGCCGCGGCGACCTCCGTGCCAAAAACGTATGCGGTTTGTTGGCGGCCCTCCGGCAGGCCGGCCAACCTGAGAACGATTTTCGAGATTACTCCGAGCGTGCCCTCTGATCCGGCCACAAGATCTACCAGATTATATCCACTCGACCGTTTGATTGCCCGGCTGCCGATTCGAATGACATTGCCCTCTCCGGTCACCAGTTCGAGAGCGAGGACATACTCCCGTGTACCGCCGTACTTGACCGAATAGATACCGCTCGCGTTTGTCGACACCATGCCGCCGACAGTGGCGATGTCGCCCGAGCCTCCCGGCGACGGCGGAAAGAAGAGGCCGTCGTTTTTCAGTTTCGCATTCAGATGATCGTAGATGATCCCCGGTTCGACCTCGATCTGCAAATCTTCGGGCCAGTAATTGACGATGCGGGTCATTCGCGTCAAATCGAGCACGATACCGCCCGCCACCGGGATAGTCGAACCCTCGAGAGCGGAACCGGCGCCGCGAGTCGTGACCGGCGTCTTAGAGTCGATGCAGGCGCGAATTACTGCGGCAATCTGTTGCGGACTCGTGGCCCACACGACTGCCGCGGGGACAACCGGCGAAATGGAGGATTCATCGTGCGAGGCTACCTGCAGTTGATCAGCCTGGGTCGATACCTGATCCGGCGACAGGAGGCTGCGAAGGGCGCTGACTATGTCCATGGTCTTTCCGGGAAACGGGGCACTACTTGAATTCCACGGTTACTTCGAGCGTGTCAATCCCGCGAACCAACTGTATACGGCAACTGTCTCCCTTGCGGTACTTTTGCAGGGCGTTCATGTAATCATAGATATCCCCAACGGTGCGCTCACCGATCTTGATAATCACATCACCCTTCACGATTCCGGCGCGTTCGGCCGGTTTTTCCGGCGTGACGCCGTCGACACCCAGCCCCTTCACCTGCGAGACGAAGTCCGGCATGATCCCGAGGCTGACCGACAGTTGCGGCGGCCGACCGGTGCCGCTCCCCTTGGTGCGCTGGAATGTCAGCGGCCCGTGGTGGTTATCGAAATGGCGCACGATATCCGAAATCAACGTGCTCACCTGGACAATGCCGCGAGTGTCGATCTTTTCGGTATCGTCATCGGGTGTGTGATAGTCCTGGTGCGCGCCGGTGAAGAAGAACAGGCAGGGAATGGAATCGTTGTAGAATGCCGAGTGATCGGAAGGACCCGAACCGGATTCACTGAACACAACCTTGAGGTCCCCCAGGTTTTTCTGGTTAAAGTACTCCTTGAACTCGGCGCAGGTTCCGGTGCCGAGTATGGCCAGCCCTTTTTCTTGTTCGGCGAGACGGCCGATCATATCCATATTGATCATCAGTCGAGCCTTCGAGCGATCAACTGTCCAGTTCCTTACATAATGCCCAGACCCAAGCGTTCCCGCTTCCTCGCCGGAGAAGGCGATAAACAGCAGCGAGTTTTCCAGGCTGTCGCGGCGTGTTCCGAAATATCGCGCCAGTTCCAGAAGCGCCGCGACTCCTGACGCATTATCATCGGCGCCATTGTGGATCATCGGCGTCGCCCCGCGATAGCGTGAGGCCGGTCCGCCCCAGCCGAGATGGTCATAGTGGGCGCCGATTATTTGAACGGTGTCGCTTTTCCCCGGCAACAGTCCCACGACATTGTAGCCGGTATCCGGTACCCGAATCAAATCGGTGACACCCTGTGCGGATTCAATCGCGGGGTTGGCTAAATTCAGGCCCAATCTTTCGAGCGCGACTCGCCGTAGTAAGATGACCGGGACGTTTTTCGGCCGGGCGTGAACGACGCCCGCACTCATCAGGGTATCATCGTGTGTTTCAGGAGTAATGAAGAAGATACCCGCCGCGCCATGGTCAATTGCCGTCGAGATCTTGGCGCTGAAACCGGCGTGCCGATCAAATATTGTATCCGCGGCGGTAGTATCGGACTCCTGTTGAGGAGTGAATCTCCGCACCAGCACGGCTTTACCGTGAACATCTTTGTCTCGGTAGTCGTGATGGCTGGAGTCGTCGGTCACGATTCCGTAGCCGACGTCGACAACCTCAACAAAATCGAAGCTTCCGCTCGCGGAATACTCAAGAGGCTGATAGTCACGGCCGATCTCAAGGGGCTGACCGTTCAACCTGAGAGTATTGTTCGGGCCGAAGTCGATCTTCTTGATAAACTCGAATGCCTGCAGATATGAGCCGTTGTTATCGTGGGGCAGCAGCCCGGCTTGCGCGAAGACGCCTTGGATATACTGCGCCGCTTTCAGTTCGCCTGTCTCGCCGACCTGTCGCCCTTCCATCGAGTCGTCTGCCAGCACAGCGATATGGCGGTGCACAGAATCGGCCGTGATATCATAGGCAGCGTCCGCGGCCCTGGGTCCGATACTCAGCACAAACAACAGCAGAAAACATCGCATTATAGTGTGTCTCCGAGCGAATTAGGTTTCATCATTGAGGATCAATATAGTGCCTTGTCGCTGCAACGTCAGGTGATAAGTTTTGGCAGAACAATGTTGATGTTGGGAAGGTTTAGGCTATATTGGTGCGGTCGGCAACAACAAGCAAACAGGATGGCTATGGATAATACGTATTGCAGCAAGTGCGGCGAGGTTATTGCCCCGGGTGTTCGTTTCTGCTCGGCGTGCGGCACGCCGGTGGCCGGTAGGCCGGCGGCTGCGGTGACACCAAAACCGACGAAATCAACGTGGAATCGCGACGGTCTTATCATGGCCGGCCTCGCCGTAGTAGTTGTTTCGGGCTACTTCATACTCAGAGAGAAGCCGGAACCGCCGCGGGCGGAACGGAGCGCGGCGATGCCCGGACATGAAGACATGCAGGCGGCGCTCTTGGAAAACATGCCGACCGAGTACGAACCGCTCATTCAAATGGGCAACCAGTTTATGGACGATGAGAACTACCCGGTGGCGGCCGAAGCTTACCGTCGGGCGCTGGAGCTCGATCCCGCGTCGCCAGACGTTCGCAGTGACTTTGCGTCGTGCCTGCACGCCATGGGGCTGCCTCACCGGGCGCTGGAGGAGTTCCGCAAGGTCATCTCGACTCATCCGGGCCACGTCATATCATACTTTAACCTCGGAATCGTCTTCCACGGCCAGGGCGACACGGATTCGGCCCGTTACTATTGGGAAAAGTACCTTGCCACGGATCCCCAGGGGCGGGCGACTGATGCGGCGCGGAGCTTCCTCAAAGAACTGGGTCCGTAAATCTTGGCCGCCTTCCTGAACACCTGGGCCGAGGCCACCTGGCAGGTGCTGGTGGACTCGGCGTCCTACTTCATCCTCGGCCTTGTCCTGGCCGGGCTCGTCTGGCTATTCCTCAACGAGAAGAACCTGAATCGACTTCTCGGTCGTAGTCGCCACCAGGCGGTCATCCGTGCCGCGCTGATCGGCGTTCCGTTGCCGCTTTGCTCCTGCTCGGTGCTGCCCGTGGCCGCGCAGCTACGCAACGCCGGCCTCTCGCGCGGCGGGACAGTATCGTTCCTGATAGCTACACCGGAAAGCTCGGTAGATTCGATATTGCTCACCTACTCGCTGACCGATCCACTGATGACAGTCGCTCGACCAGTGGCTGCGTTCCTTACGGCGACCGTGGGCGGGCTGGTCGAGGATTTCTTTGACCGAGAACCGCTGCGTCAGACGTTCGGTGTGGCTGTGCCTCATACCGATGACTGCGCCCATGAATGCAACTGCGAACCGCCACGCCAGGCATCGGGGCATCTTTCCCGGGTCGGAAGCGGTATCAGGTACTCTTTTACGACCCTCATCGGCGATCTGGCGCCATACCTCTTCTGGGGCTATCTGCTTGCCGGGCTGGCCGCGGCTGCGTTTGGATCACCGCTCGGCTTGACTCCGGGGACGGGGTGGTGGCCCTACCTGGCTGCTATCGTAGTCGGAGTACCATTGTACGTCTGCGCGACCTCATCGACCCCACTCGCCGCAGTTCTCCTGGGAGCCGGCTTTCCGCCCGGCGCGATTATGGTCTTTCTGATGGTCGGCCCCGCCACCAATCTGGCGACCATGACAGTGGTAAGGAAGTTGCTGGGCGCCTGGCCGACCGTACGCTATGTCCTCTCGATCGTGGTTGTATCACTGGCGTGCGGGCTAACGTTAGACTGGCTGTACCGCCAGTTCAACATTGATATCGCCTATCGGGCCGCCGGGCACGAGCACGGTGTTCACTGGATTCATTCGGTTGCTGCGCTGTGTCTCGCCGGGCTTGTACTTTGGCATTATGGACGGCAGGTAATCCGGCGCTTCACGCGCTGAGTGATTTTTGTGTTGCCGAGGGTGCGGGGGAGAGGCGATACTGAATTATGTTAACCGAGTTGACGGAACGGTTTCCGCTTCTCAAGGGGCTGCTTGATTTCGTTTACCCGCCGCTCTGTGCCGGTTGCGGCACATACGAGGAGAATCCCGACAGCATTTGCGAAAGCTGCCTCAGGCGAATCGATTGGTGGGACAAATCGCTCGTTCTGACTGATGTCGACTTGCCGCCAGGCGACGAGGATATCGGGGCGCCTAGCGAGTCAATCCCGCTCTTTGCCGCTGGAAGTTATGTCGACCCGCTGCAGCGCATCATTCTGCAGTACAAGTTCCACGGTGCAATCTCTGTGGCGAGCTTGATTGCTCGGAAGGTCGCGGATCGGTTCGGCGAGCCGATTAGAGAACTCGGCCCGACAGTGCTCGTGCCAATACCGCTGCACCCCAGCCGCGAATATCTTCGAGGATACAACCAGGCTTTGATCTTCGCCGATAAGCTGTCCGAACCTCTCGAGTTGCCTGTAGATACCAACCTGTTGGTGCGGGTCAAGAAACGCCGCCCGCAGTCCAAGCTCTCGAAATCTAAACGGGCGGCCAATATCAAATCAGTCTTCGCCTTGTCGCCGTATTTCGACCCCGCAGAACCGCGATCGCAGGTGATCCTTGTCGACGACGTGGTTACATCGGGGCAAACACTGTTCGAGGCCCGGCGAACTTTACGCGATGCCGGTATCACGGTGGCGGGGGCGATTGCCATGGCCCACAAACTCTAGGTGAGGCTGTGAGTTTCGAGGACGCCATAGAGGACTTCATTCAGCACCTGAAGCTGGAGCGGGGTCTCTCCGCCAACAGCCTGGCGGCCTACCGCGCCGATCTTCGAGATCTTTGGACTACCGCCAAACAAGCTGATTACAAAGCTGTTACATCGCAGCAGATAAACCAATACTTTAATCGCTTGGCGGCCAAGGGACGAAAGCCGGCGACTCTGGCTCGCAAGCTCTCCGCGTCCAAGCGCTTTTTTCAATATCTCTGCGCGAAGGATAAGTCGTTGCGCGATCCCACCACCGGTTATCGGGCGCCGCGGATTTCTCGCTACCATCCGGATTATCTCACCGTCGAGGAGATTGAACGCATACTGGACGCCACCAAGCTGGATCCGAAACTGGAGGGTAGGGATCGCGCGGTTATCGAATTGCTCTACGGCTGCGGTCTGAGGATATCGGAGCTGCTCGATTTGAAGGTCGGCGACTTTGAGTTCGAGGCCGGATTCGTCCGCGTAATCGGCAAGGGGAACAAGCAGCGGCTGGTGCCGCTGGGGCGGTTTGCCCGCGAGGCCGTGGAACGGTACCTCGATAGCCCAGGCCGCGCTCGGTTTCTGACCGACTCAGGCCGCTACCTGCTGATCAACCCTAACGGGAAGAGGCTCTCCCGGGTAGGTCTCTGGAAGTCTATTCGCAAGCTCGTGACCAGGGCAGGAATAACCAAGTCGGTCACCCCTCATACGTTTCGCCATTCCTTTGCAACGCATTTGCTTGCCGGAGGGGCCGATCTGCGCACAGTACAAGAAATGTTGGGCCATGCCGATATATCGACTACCGAGATTTACACGCAGATCGATCAAGGATATATCGTTGCCGAACATCGCCGACATCACCCTCGCGAACTGGCAGGTTTTCGCCGAAAGTGACCGCCCGCCTCAGCAGCGGACCACTCATTTCGCCATCCGCCAGACCCGGGTCAATCTCGACTTCTATCTCGGCACGTTTTTCCGCAACCGGAAACTGAAATTCCACTTCTTCCGCACTTTCGACGAACTGGTGACGGTCTGCCATCGTCACCAGGTCAGCGCGATTCTCATTGCCGGCGACGGTGACTTTATCCACGAACTGGAACTGGTGCGGGCGATTAAGAAGAACATCCTGCTGTCAATCGTGCCGGTCATCCTCTACCACCCCGATCCGGACACCAATACCGTGGTGGCGGCCTATGAGAGCGGGGTAGAGGAGTTCATCTACGGCGAGTGGATCAAGAAGCTGGTGCAGGTCCGTATCGAGCGGGTGATCGAGAGGAGCCACCGCGATATCTCCGTGAACCCGTCGACACTGCTGCCCGGCCCGGCGATGATCGAGGAAGAAATCAATCGGCAGATGAAACTGGGCGAGCAGTTCGCGGTCTGCTACGCCGACCTCGACAATTTCAAGGCCTTCAACGACTATCATGGCTATGTCTATGGCGACAAGGTGATCCGTATGACCGGCCGCATCCTGCGCGACGTTGTCTTCGATCTCTGCCGCGAGGGATTTGTCGGGCACATTGCCGGCGACGATTTCATCTGCGTGATGCCGTCGGAGGTGGCTGAGGAAGCCTGCCGGTGGATCATTAAGTGCTTCGACGCTTTCATCCCCTATTGCTATAACGAGGACGACCGCGCTCGCGGCTATTACGAGGCGCGTAATCGACGCGGCCAGATGGAGAGATTCACGCTGCTGTCGATTTCGATCGCCGTTGTCGTAAACCACAATGGAGAGTTCGAGCACATCGGTGAACTGTCCAAGATGCTCGCCGATCTGAAACGCGCCTGCAAAGCGCGTGAGGGTTCGAACTACATGATCGAGCGCCGGAAGAAGTATTGAGAAGACGATGTTGAGCCGGTAGCCCACAGCTTGCTGCGGGTCGTTCGCCCCCCAAACGAGCCTCCTAACTGACATAGTTCGTTCGTGCACAACCTGGCATTGGCGGGAACCCGCCGTTAGAAGGAGGTCGGGTTCCGGAGTGGCCCCGCGTCGCGGGGTCGCGTAGAAACCCGACACTGCGGTATATTCATTGCGAGATCCGAGTGCCAGAATGAAATTCCCACCCGTTGGGTGGGGTACAAGATCACAATGTCGGGTTTCGCGCTCAATGGGTCAATGCGCGGAACCCGACCTACTGGCTCACAATCCTCTCAATCAACTTCGGATCATCAGGCAGCAGCTCAGGCTTCACGAGTCGCGGTACCAACTCACGCCAGATGGGAGCTTTCGCAAATACCTCTTTGAAAATCGGCAGCGAGCGCTCCACCTGGCCGTTGTACGCGAGTGTCACCGCGTGCCAGAACAGAATCTCGACATTGTCGGGGTTGAGCCTCGCCGCCTCGGCATACGCCGTACCGGCATCGTCGAACTTGCCGAGCGTGACCAAGTTATCGCCTTCGTCCATCTTCTGGTACGCGCGCGTCACTTCCAACAGGCGCTTCAGCTCCCTGAGCGGTTCTGCGGAGTCGTCTACGCGGATGTCGACCAACCGATCCTGCCAGGGGAGACCGGTCGGTTTGGCCGCGACCACGATCATCGCCGCCGATTGCTTGCCGCGAATATCGCCGCCTTCAGCCTGGGCCGCCTCGAGCGCGGCCATCATGCGGTCCGCGAGATCGCCTTTGGCGTTCTCAAACGCCTCGGCCATGGCGTCCCACACCGTATTCTTGAGCATCAGATTGGCTTGAACTGAGTAGTTCACGCCAACGCGATGCCCTGCGTCAGCAATACACTTGCTTCCGGTATGCGCCACGACACCGCCGTGGATGTCGATCATCCCAACCTGACGGACTGCCTCGTTAGGATCGCTGGCGAGCAGACCGGCTAATGCCTCCTGAGCCGACTTGCCTGCGCGCATCATCTCGAGACCGAGCAGGCCGTACCTGTAATCTGAGAACGACTGAGTAGCGATTGCGCCTACTCCCGGCTCAGCCCATATGACATTGGCCACCTTGAACCAGTGCGACTGCACCGCCGCCCCAAACTGCCCGGTGGCCGAATCGTAGCAGACGATGGAGTATGTGTGCGAAGGACGCATGGGAATCGCGTCCGACATCTCGCCGGCGGAAGCGGTGGATAGTGCAATAGTAGTTGAAAGCAACATGACTATGGTCCTTGTCATTCTGTATATCTCCGATATTCCATCAAGTCACCCTGAGCCTGTCAAAGGGTGACTTCGCAGCTGTAGGTCGGGACCCGGCGGTCCCGACATGAGTGTCGTCACAGAATACGCATGTCGGAATGACGAGCATTCCGACCTACAGAATGACAATGTCGGGTTTCTCACCTCATTGGTCAATGTTCGGAACCCGACCTACGATTTGTCAATCCCACCGACACAGGTGGCGCTGTAGGTCGGGACCCTTGCGGTCCCGACACAGACTCTGGCCGACACCCGCAAGTCAAAGCCTGTCGGGCAGGGTCGCCCGACAGCACATCACGCCGGGTGCCCCACCGCTTGCGGTGGGTAAAGACTCTGGAGTGATGTGCTGATGCCGCCGAACTCTACTTTTAGACTCACGCTAGCCGACTGTCCCAATCTATTCCCACCCCAAGGGGTGGGGCACCAAGCCCCATCGAATTCACACATCACTGCTCCGCTCCTGCCACATCCGCTTAATCTCATCTTCACCCAACGGTCGACTTTCTTTGACCCGCAGACTGGCCGCCCACTCTTTCGCGAAATCACGCTGCAGATACAAATTGATGCCCGCTGTCACGCACATTGCGGTCAAGGCCCCGAGCGAGGCCAATCCCATGTCTTTGTGGGCGTCCCAGATATCGCCCTGCGTTCCGAGATATGCGACTCCCAAATCTCCGCCGAAAATCGCCGCGGCTACCCACTCGAACAACTCAAACAGCATCGACGTAGACATGGTGACATCCAGCGGTAGAAAGTACCCCCAAAACCCGCGCACCTGGGCGATCCGGTGAAATACTTCCCGGATCGGATAAGCTAGAAGCAATCCATAGGAGAAGTGAATGACACGGTCAAAGTTGTTACGGTCCCAGCCGACAAGCGAATTGAAAGTCCGG
This sequence comes from Candidatus Zixiibacteriota bacterium, assembly GCA_040752815.1. Classification (NCBI taxonomy): domain Bacteria; kingdom Pseudomonadati; phylum Candidatus Zixiibacteriota; species Candidatus Zixiibacteriota bacterium. The sequence continues at coordinate 24,859 of JBFMGC010000020.1, read as the reverse complement.
TCGAAGACTGCTTCGAACCAGCGGTCATAGGGGACCTCTGCATAGGTGTAGTGCGCCCCGACCTCGTGCAGACAGAGAAATATGAACAGCAGCGTATAGGAGAGGCGGGAGAGGGGGAACTTCCGGGCGGTCAAGACCAGATAGGCAACCGTGATCACCGCGAGCAAGTTTTCGAGGGCCCAATCCTTGCGGTCGTGCGGGCTGATGGCCAGAAAGAGCCACCAGAGGGCGAAGATGAAGCCCAGAATCAAGGCGTACCTCTTATGATCTATGGGCGTCTTTTCCATTGACCTAACGCCAAACAAATAAATAACTTACCCCCACGCAACCAGAATCAAAAGCGACCGTATTAACCTTGAATAAACTCCCGAACCGCCGGTATGACCAGTAAGAAAGAAGTTGATTCGATGAACTCCGATTCCGCTCTGGTTATGAGTATCGGGACTGGTGACAAGTCGGCCTTTAGGGTATTGGTGGAACGGCACAAGAAAACCGCTTACGGCATGGCGCTCGGATTAGTGGGCAATCGCGACGACGCCTTTGATATCAGCCAGGAGGCTTTTCTCAGGGTGTATCGCTCGGCGAAGAGTTTCGACCAGCGCCAGCCGTTTCTTCCCTGGTTCTACACGATTATCGCGAATCTCAGCCGCACCTGGCTGAGACGGCGCTCGTCGCGCGACCATCGGATGGTCGATATCGACGAGGCCTCGACGTTTCTGGTCAGCGATGACAACCCCGAAGAGGCGGTGATCCGCGATCAGCAGATCGCCAGGCTTCGGCAGGCACTGCAGAAGCTCTCGTTCGAGGACCGCGAGATTATCGTGCTTCAGCACTTTCGCAATATGTCGTACGACGAGATTGCGAAGCTGCTGGAGATTCCCCGCGGAACGGTCATGTCCCGGCTCTATTATGCGCGGAAACGGTTAGCCAAGCTGATGGGGCCAAACGATGGATGAGAAATATCGTGAACTGCTGGCAGGGTATGTCGACGGCGAGCTGACCGATCTCGAGAAGCTCGACTTCGAGCGCGAACTGTCCCATTCCGCCGAACTCCGCGCCGAACTGCACGAGTTCATGCAACTGAAAGAGGTGACGAACACCATGCGCTACGCTGATATCCCGGACGCGGTCTGGGAGTCGTACTGGGAGTCGCTCTACAAGAAAACCGAGCGGGGGATGGGCTGGATTCTCTTTTCGGTTGGAGCGATTCTGGTCATTGCCTTTGGCCTGTACCAGGCGTTTAATCAACTGTTTACCGATCCTGACGCTCCGCTGTGGCTTCAGGTCGGGTTGCCGATGGCGACGCTGGGTATGGCGATCTTGTTAGTGTCGTTCATCCGTGAGCGGCTGTTTGCCTGGAAACGTGAGCGGTACTCGGAGGTGGAGAAGTGATACTGGCTACTACGGAGACAATAGCCCACAAGAAAACCATCAAAACCTTGGGTTTGGTGAAGGGCAATACAATTCGGGCGCGACATATTGGACGTGACATCGCCGCGCTCTTTCGCCATATGGTTGGCGGCGAGATTACGGACTACACCAAGATGATGGCTGAGTCGAGGGAGCAGGCGATCGACCGGATGATTGAGGAAGCCCGGAAGCTGGGAGCGAACGCGGTGATTGCGTGTCGCTTCTCGACTTCTGAGATGATGCAGGGTGCTGCGGAGATTATTGTTTACGGCACCGCCGTGGTGGTGGAGGGGGAGTAGAGGGAAAGCTCCATTTGTGAGCAACGGCAGGAGCGCAGGGCTCCTGCCCTACGAAATAGAAAACAGGATTGAATATGACCAAAAAACTCTACCGCTCGCGAACCAACAAAATGATCGGCGGCGTGTGCGGCGGGCTCGGCGACTTCTTCGAACTCGACCCCACCCTCATCCGTCTCGGCGCCGTCCTGCTGGTGCTGGCCGCCGGCGCGGGGATACTGGCGTACATCATTGCGTGGATTATCGTCCCGCTGGAGCCGTAGTCCTGTAGGGCGGGTTTGCATCAAGCCCGCCTTCGATGGCAGAACCGCCAAGGGGTTCCGCCCTTCGTCCGCTTCATCGTTGGCAAGATGTCGGGTTTCTCACTCCATTGGTCAATGTTCGGAACCCGACCTACAACTCTCGAAACCAGTTGCCAATTGATTCCCAGGCGCGTAGCTTTCGCTATGATAACGAATCGCTCTTTTGTAGGAGATCCGCCCGATGCGCGTTCCGTCTAGCGTCTTCTTGGTTCTTACGTTTATCGTAACGGTTCTAACTGTAGGCACTGCCTCAAGTGCTACGGTCGTGACTTTCGAAACACACAACCTTCGTGTCAGCCTCGATGTACCGTCCCAGCAGGCGACTATGTTGGACTCCGGCATGGCCGCGTTTGGCGAGGGCTGGAACCTTCTGTACGTGAATGCCGGTGCGAAGATCGACAAGTTCACGGTCGATGGCGCACCGGTAGACTATCATGTCCTCGCTGCAGCGGATACTTCGCAGCTTCCTGCCGACATCAAGGCCGGTTTGCCTGATCTCGATCTTGCAAACGAGCCGCTGCTGGTGTTTTTCGAATCGCCCAAAGCGGCATCGGTACCGTTTGTGATGGCTTATGTCGCGATTTTTGCCGATCCAGTCGAAAACGTCCAGTTCTCTCGTGAGAAAGTCGGCAACGAGGTGCGCGGTACGATTGGCGAACAGGGCGCCTATCTCAGCCCGGCATCGTTCTTCTATCCCAGCGGGAGCGAGAATTTGCTAGAATTCGTAGTAACGATCGACATACCCGGCGAGTGGCTGTCGGTCTCTGACGGCAACCCGATGTCATCCTTTCTCAACGGCAATCGACGTTTAGAGACGTTCGAAAACCCGTATGTTGTCGATGGGCTGACGGTCATGGCCGCGCCCTATATCGCGACGGTCCAAACCGAAGGTGACGTAGAAGTTGCCGCGTACTTCTTTGAAGCCGATACCGCGTTGGCGGCAGGGTATGTCGAGGCGGCGGCCAAATATCTCAGAATGTATTCCGAGCTGATCGGCCCGTATCCGTACAAGCGGTTCACGATCGCGGAGAACTTCTTTCCCACCGGCTACGGTTTCCCCGGCTGGACGCTTCTCGGTCAGCAGGTGCTGAGGCTGCCGTTTATCAAGAGTACATCGCTCGGCCACGAAGTACTTCACAACTGGTGGGGCAACAGCGTCTACGTGGATTACGACAAGGGCAACTGGTGCGAGGGACTGACTGTCTATGGCGCGGACTACCGCTACAAGCTGATGGAATCGCCGATTGCGGCGCGCGACTACCGCAAGGACATTCTCAAGGAGTACGCGAGCTACGTGAACAGCGGGAACGATTTCCCGATACGCAAGTTCACCTCCCGCACGAGTGCCGAGACGCGCACGATTGGTTACAACAAGACCATGATGATGTTCCATATGATCGAAGAGCGTATAGGTACGCAGGCGTTTTTCGATGCCTGGAAACTGGTTTACAGCCATTACATAGCGAAGCAGGTTTCCTGGGAGGATTGGGTTGTAGCGTTTGAGCAGACTGGCGGCGCGGATCTGTCATGGGTGATTCCGGAGTGGATCGACCGGGCCGGCGCGCCTACTTTGATGTTAGGTGCGGTGCAGAAGGCCGCTGCAAGTGGTCAGACAAGGGTAACTTTGGATCTGCGTCAGGACCCGGATCGGACTTTCAACATGCGGGTCCCCGTGCGGTTTATCGGCGAAGTTGCAGTCATTGACACGTTTATCGTGTTCAATGGGCCAGGCGGAGAATACGAATTTGCGTTGTCGGCGGACGTACACACCGTCGAGATAGACCCCGACTATCATCTGTTCCGAAGACTCTACCCGGGCGAGATTGAACCGATCATATCAGGCGTGATGGGTACGCCGCGCAAGCGGATTGTTGCCCCCGCCCTTGAAGAAGTGGGCCGTTCGTTGTATCAGTCGTTTGGAAACAGCTTAACCGAAGAGGAAAACCCTGTTGAATCACGAGCTGTCTTGGACGAGTCTGCCAAGGATTTTGCACCGATTGTGTTGAATCCCTCGGAGCTGCCGGTTGAGCTTGCTGCTGCTATGACTGTGACAGACAGCACTCTGATAATCAACGGCACTTCGTACCCGCGGGCAGGGCATACGTTCGTGATGGCGGGAAGTAACTGGAACGGTTTCGAGAAGTACATGATCGTTCTGAGCGACGACTTTCAATCGTTGCCGCGAATCGGCCAGTTAGTGCCGCATTACGGGAAGTACTCGTACCTGGTGTTCGACGGGCCCAGGAATGTTGGCAAAGGCCAGTGGCCGGCGGTAAGTTCGCCGCTGAGAAAGGAATTGTAGGGCGGGTCTGCTTCAAACCCGCCGCTGTCCAGAGAGACGAAGTCGAAACCGCAGGGGTTTCGACCTACGTGGTTCACCCGCAAAGCACCGCGCCGCCGTTGACGTTGAGTATCTCGCCAGTGATAAACGTCGCGAGGTCAGAAGCAAGAAAAAGTATCGGCCCGGCTAACTCCTCGGCGGTGCCGGCGCGTCCCATCGGTATCTTGCTCAAGATATCAGCCCGCTCCGGGCCAATCAATGCAGCATGAGACATGTCCGTGTCAACCCACCCCGGAGCGACACAGTTGACCCGGATGTTGTATTGAACCAGCTCTGGCGCGAGCGATTTGGTCAGGCTGATAATCGCGCCCTTGGTGGCTGCATACGGTGAATGAAACGCCTCGCCGCGCTGGCCGGCAGTCGACGACAACAAGATGATATTGCCAGAACGTTGCTTCTTCATTTGCGGCACAGTTGCCATGATCGGATAGAAAGTGCCCAGGATGTTGACGTCGAGAGTCCGGCGCAGGCGCTCGTCATCTATATCGTCAATCGCATCGTATTCCCATATACCCGCATTGCAGACTAATACGTCAATTCGGCCGAAATCAGTTATCGCACGAGTGACCATCGCATCCACCTCAGATCGGACGGCCACATCAGCCTTCGCGAGCATCGCCCTCACGCCATGGGCGATACACTCACGCTGCACCGCCCACGCGGCGGCTTCGTCCACACGATAGTTGATGACCACATGGCTGTTTGCGCGGGCAAACATGACCGCGATCGCCGCGCCGATTCCGCGCGATGCGCCGGTGATTAGCGTGACTTTGTCTTTGAGTGAGATCATACTTGACAACACTCCTTACGATTCGCGCGCGTCTGTTGCGTCAGGTGTTGAGCACGACCCGGTCCCGCGATGCGGACCGGGACGGGCGGTGACCTGGCGCCGTCAACCGGGTCGTTTCGCAAGCGTCAGTTCACGCCCCTTTTGCCTTGTCCATTCAGCAAGGCAAAAGGGGCAAGAACTGACGCAACTAATGCCCGGTAGGCCGAGTTAATTGCCATCCCGATATTGTGTCGAGACAATAAGGGTCCCGACTCAAGATACAAATTGCTGTCGGGTTTCCCACACGAATGGTCGATGTTTGGAACCCGACCTACGATCCAACTGTCGGGTTTCTCACACAAGTGGTCAACGTTCGGAACCCGACCTACCATTGCTAATTCCTATCAAAGGCCCTTCGGCTTCAAATTCTCCTTTGAGAACGCCTGCTCAATCTTCGGATCGGTGAAGATCCCGTCTTTGCGTACCAGTTTGCCGTCGAACCAGAGCTCGCCGCCGCCATAGTCCTTGCGCTGAATCAGCACCAGGTCCCAGTGAATGGCTGACTGGTTGCCGTTGTACGCCTCGTCGTAGCACTGGCCGGGCGTGAAGTGTATCGACCCGGCGATCTTCTCGTCGAACAGAGTATCCTTCATCGGTTTCAGTATGAACGGATTCACGCCGATGGCGAATTCGCCCACGTATCGGGCGCCCTCGTCGGTGTCAAATATCTTGTTCATCTTGGCGACATCACCTTCGCACGATACTTTGACAATCCTGCCCCTCTCAAACGTGAGGGCAATGTTGTTGTAAACAACGCCTTGATACAAAGTCGGCGTGTTGTATGTGATCGTCCCGTTCACGGAATCGCGAACCGGAGCGGAATACACCTCACCGTCGGGGATATTGCGACGGCCGTCGCACTTGACCACCGGTATTCCCTTGAGAGAGAAAGTAAGATCGGTGCCGGGGCCTTTGATTTGGACCTTGTCGGTGGCGTCGACCAGCTTTACCAGATCATCCATGGCGCGCGACATTTGGGCGTAGTCCGCGCAGCAGACGTCGAAATAGAAGTCCTCGAACGCCTCCTGCGAAGTCTCAGCCAGTTGGGCCATGGCGTTGTTGGGGTAGCGGAGCACCACCCATCGGGTCCGCTTAACTCGTTCCTCGAGATGCACCGGCTTGTAGAAGACCGAGTTCCAGAGGTCCATCTGGCCCTGGGGAATATCGGCCAGATCAAATGGATTATCCGATCCGCGCAAGCCGATATAGGCATCGGCTCGTTTCATCAGTTCCAGATGCAATTCGGCCTGTGTCTGATGCTGCTCCTTTGTTGCCTTGCCTACCCATTGCCTAAGCAGGGATTCATCGTTGTAAAACCAGAATGGCACCGCGCCGCGCTCGGTGGCCAGCTGAACGATCTGTTTGCCGAGTTCGAGGGTTTCCTTGCCTTTAATCTCGAGATAGAGAATTTCGCCCTTTGCCAGCTTAGTCGAGTAGTCCAGCAGTTGCCGGGCGAGGATTTCGTTCCGTTTGTCCTTCATTGTCTGTACCTCACGATTCGTTCCAGAGTAAACTGGGAAGCAAGATAGGGGATGGGGCCGGGCTTGGCAACCTGCTATCATAAACTGGGTGGTGTGAACCAACGCCGGTGTGGCTTGTTACAGACACCATGACATTCGGCAAAGTGTATATCGGCACGGCCGGCTTCAGTTATCGTGACTGGCTGGGGAATTTCTATCCTCAATTTTGTCCGCAGGCCGATTTTCTCCGCTGCTACGCCATGACTTTCAGCACTGTCGAACTCGACTCCACGTTCTATCGCATACCCACTCGTCAGATACTCGACAAGTGGGCGCAGACTACACCGCCGGGCTTCCGTTTTGCCGCCAAGTTTCCTCGGACGGTCACTCACGACGGAGACTTGCGCACCCGGCTGGAAGAGGCCGGGAAGTTTCTCTCTGTGATGGAAACTCTTGGCGAGAAGCTGGGGCCGCTGCTTCTCCAGTTTCCGGCGTCTTTCCGGGCCAACCGGAAGGCAGATCTTCAGGAAATGCTGGCGGTTGTCCCTAAGAGCGTCAAGCTGGCGGTTGAATTCCGGGACCGGGGTTGGTTCACCGAGGAGACCGCCGCCCTGCTGAGAGAGCGAGGAGTCGGTCTCTGCCTTACCGAGTATCCCGGGGTACCGAGGTTGGTGACCCGAACGGCCGGCTTTGTATATTTTCGCTTCGTGGGCGACCGCGACGAGATCACCGATGATTTCAGCCATGTCCGCCTGGGGCGCTCCGAGGAGCTGGCCTACTGGGCTGACCTCGCCGAGCGGTTTGCCGGTGAAAACGCCGATGTTTACGCCTATTTCAACAACCATTTCTCCGGCCATGCACCGTCGACCGCTCTGCAGTTTCGCGAGCGACTGAGATGATTTGTCCTCAGTCGGGTGCTCGACAATTATCATGGGGCAGGGCCGGGCTGTTCATGATCTGAACATACCCCGGCATCCCAAATCTGTCTCGCCTCAACCTGGTTTGACCGGACTCCGATATTAGATTCAAGGACTCTGGGGACGATCCGTGGCGATGACCGGGTGGTCTGGGAGGTTTGCGAAGGGGGAGGCTGCGGCATGACCTTGGTCCTGAGCGGAGACAGCAGAGGCAAAAGGGAGAACCGTTTATCATTAGGGGATACGAACAATGCAGAAAGTCAGTACAACCAATCAACCCGGCGCCGGTTCGGCAACTTCGGACGAGCTGCAACTGGTCTCGTTCAACATCGGGACCGAGGAATTCGGCGTCGACATTCTCAAAGTTCAGGAAATCAATCGGATGGTGGAGATCACTCGCGTTCCTCAGGCGCCGCATTACATCGAGGGCGTCATTAACCTGCGCGGGAAAGTCATCCCGATTGTCGACCTGAGAAAACGCTTCAACCTGGAACTCAAAGAACACGACAAGAACACCCGGATTGTGGTGGTCGACATCGGCGGCACCATCATGGGTATGATTGTCGATTCGGTGTCCGAAGTGCTTCGACTGCCGGCCGACACTATCGAGCCGCCGCCGGATATAGTGACCGGCGTAAACTCCGAATACATCAGAGGGGTCGCCAAGCTGGACGACCGGCTGCTGATCTTCCTCGACCTCTCCAAAGTTATCGATATGGCCGAGGTTGCCGCCGTAAACTGAGATTCCAACCGTGTGGATAAATGGGGTCGGCCGCTGGCCGACCCTTTTGTTGTTGTCCCCTCGCAATTTGACACCTGCGGCAGGTTCAGGTAGATTCACAACGTGAGTTGCCCCCGGAAAATTGTGTTTCTATGTACCACTGTTGGCCGAGGCCACCCGTTCTATCTTCGTGGCATCGCCGAAGCAGTAAAACCGCTCCCTGAGCCGCCTGAAGTAGAACTGCACGATGTATTCGCGAGCAGTAGCGGCTTTTCTCACACCGCCTGGCGCCTAATCCGGTGGCTTTACCTGCATGGCTCATCGGGAGGAGTGGTGGGTACGGTTTATTCTCGACTCCGTCGGGGCGAGCGTTTCCCTTTTCGGTCGGCGGCTTTGGCGATCCTGGGGCATGACTTGCGCAGGCGATTTGGGACCGGCGATGATACCTTCGTTGTCTCCCACCCGCTGCTAGTTGAATTGATGCGCGGGCGGAGGAACCTCGTCTACCAACACGGCGAACTGGTAGCGCCCAAGGAAACACTGGTCACGGGGGCTTCCACCGTCATCGTACCGACACAAGAAGTTGCCGATACGTTTCTTTCCGCAGGATACAAACGGGATCAGATCTTTGTATCGGGGTTGTGTATCGAGTCGGAGTTGGCCAGGCTGGCAGCAGATTCGTATCAGTTCCGGCAGGCACGCTTTCACCAGCGCGCCGGATTGACCGGCCTTTTCTTCTCGTCCAGAGCGGAACCGCGGCAACACATCGAACTGCTCGTTTCGAGTATCGCCTCATGCCGCCGCGCCGGTATAAGCGCGCTCGTGCTCGTGCGGAAAAATGGGCGGCTGGCACGAGAGTTTTTGTCCTCCGCACAAAGTCAGGGCATCACTTATAGTATCGTAGAGCCAGTTTCGGCAGGCAGTGATAGTACCGATCGGTGCCAACTCGGCCAGTACGAAGACCAGGCAGGGGAAGACACAATTGTCGCTCGTTGGTTCCTCCGTATTGATTTCATAGTTGGACCGCCGCACGAGCGCACCAATTGGGCGGTCGGGCTTGGCCTGCCTATGTTCGTCCTGACACCGCCAATCGGCCCGTTCGCGCCGATGAATCTCCGGCTTCTGGAGTCCTCCGGCGTGGGGCTGGCTATCCGTGACGCCGGCTCCGCCGCGGGCTTAGGCCCGACGATTCTCGCCTTGAACCAGACGGGGAAGCTGGCGGAAATGGCCACCCGCGGCTGGGGGAAGTACCAACTCGATGGCTTCGACAGGATCGCCCGGTTTCTGGTGCAGCATAATCGACATTGATATTGGTGCGCGACGAGGGTGTAGATATATTCTGTGGGACATGTTTGCCCGACCACTTGCATACGTCCGCCAGTTCGAGAGCAACCTCTGGATACTTTGTATCGGCTGGTTTGTGGGGGCTCTTGGATTTGCGGCAGCTATTCCATTCTTGTCGATTTACTTCCACGACCATCTCAAAATGTCGGTAACCGAGATCGGCCTGTTTTTCGGCGCCATGGCGGTGGTGCGGGCCGGTTTCCAGTTGGTCGGGGGAGAGGTTTCCGACAGAATGAGCCGCAAGACACTGTTGGTCTACGCCCAAATACTGCGGGCGGTTTCGTTCGTGCTGCTGGGGCTGGCAATCGACTACGATATGGGCTTCTGGCCGATTGCGATCTTCATGACGATGAATTCGACTTTTGGAGCGATTTACTTTCCCGCCCAACATGCCCTGGTGTCCGACATTCTCACCCGCGCGCAGCGGCTCGACGGTTACGCCCTTACGCGATCCGCCGGCAATCTGGGTTGGGCGGCAGGGCCGGCTATCGGCGGCTTCATGGCACACAGCTCATACGCAGGCCTATTCTATATCGCGGCCGCGATACTGTTTACCTCCGGGCTCATCTTTCTGTTTTGGTTCCGAGCGCCGAATCAGGTTCAGCGCCGCGAGGAGTTCACTATAGCCGATCTGGTAGCCCTCAAAAACGACCGCCGCCTGACCATACACTGTCTTCTGTCACTTGCCCTGTATCTTGTCGTGGCGCAGTTGATGGCGCCGTTCTCGGTCTACGCCGTCCAGGTAACCGGGCTCAGCGAGATTCAACTAGGCTACCTGTACACCGTCAACGGCCTGCTGGTGGGGCTGGCGCAGATCATGGTCACACGCATGCTGGGCAACACTCGCTTCACCAGTCAGCTCGCGTTGGGCGCGGTTTTCTACTTTATCGGCTATGGCGTCCTCGGGTTCTCAACTCACTATGCGTTCATGATAGGCGCCATTGCAGTGGTAACCAGCGGCGAGATGATTATGTCTCCTCCCACCCTGACCCTGACCTCACGTCTGGCGCCGCCCGACCAGATCGGCCGCTACATGGGCATATACACGTTCTTCATGACCCTGGGCTGGTCGCTGGGACCGCTCTACGGCGGCTGGTTTCTTGATTCGTTTGCAGGGAATTACGTCCTGGCGTGGATTATGATCGCCTCACTGGCGCTGGTAGCGTCGGTCGGGTTTCTCTGGTTCGGCCGGCGGCTTGACCCCTCCTTGAATCGATAATCGCGTTATTTGATGATCGCCACTTTGCCGATCTGGGTACGCTCCGGTGATTCCACTACCCAGTAGAACAGGCCCGAAACTACTGTCTGCGAGTTCCGCGTGATCAGATCCCAGCTCTCGTGCTGGGACCCCGGAGCGCCGCTGGGGAAGTCGTGGTCGATTTCGCGAACCAGGTCGCCGTCAAGTGAATAGATGCTGATCTTGCAGACCGGCGGCAGATTGAAAAAGTGAATGCGCCGCGCCCGATCGGGATCGGCGATGTCCCGCGCCCGGTTCTCGAACCCGCTCTCGGCGTAGCCGCCGTCGATGCGGTATGGATTCGGGACTACGTATGCATCTAGATTCTGCCCTATGATCTCACCACTCGATGGCTGTGGGTATTCCTCGATAGCGTCGTTCTCCGGCTTTGTCTCGAGCGATTTCAGTCCGGACTTGGGCGACCCGTGATCAAACGACGTAACCGAGACATGATACGGAATTGTGGGCAGGAGGTTTTCGATCACGTATTCGTACTCGTAGTATTTCGGCAAAGGTTCACTGTAGTCAAAAACCAGGTCATCATCCTGCCATTGAGTCGAATCGGTGCCTGGGTCGGGGGCATCAGGATAGACTTTGTGAATACCATCCGCATTAGTCAAGTCCGACTGATTGAAGTCCTGCTTTTCGAAGTAAGCGAATTCGCCGTTGTAGCTGACCGGGTTCGAGCGCGGATGGCGCAGGGGATCTAGTGTCGGGTCGTTGTACATCCGACGAAGCGAATCCAGAGTGTACGGAACCTCATCCTGCAGCCAGTCGGACCTAGCAGCCTGCTCACGCCAGACAAACCGCGCGTAATTCTCGAGATCGTACGAGCGAATTACGGAGAAACTGGAAGGCCGATCATCCAGCGAAAGGTAGACGCGATATCCTTCAAAGTCGACCCGGTTGGTGAAAACGTCCTTGGTATTCTCGCTGTAGAATCCGTTGAAGCGGACTCGCATCTGTCCCACCGAGGGGATAACCCTCATGCGCGGCGACGGAGGCGGACCCGCGCCGCGAAAATCGGGCACGCCGTCACCCTCGTACCAGAGGGAATCCTCGGCGGTAGTGTCAGTGGCGCCATCGGGGACACAGACCCGCGCCTTGCCTCGATAGCCGTCGCCGTCGGTATCAACTCCAGGATTGTCGTAAACCCACGACGCCCACCGGGCGTTAAGCGCCAGGTTGCTGAAGTTAAGGCGGTCGTAATAGGCTTCCGGGTTTTCCGGGTCGAAAAACGCGAACATATCCTCCGGAGCCTGGTGAAAATCCTCGCCGCCAACCCAAACGAATGTCAGCGGCAGCGCTTGTCCCGGCTCGATATCGAAGGGCCCGAACGACAGCAGGTACCGCGTGTCGAATCCCCGCGCGTAGCTGCGCGCCTCGGGCGGCGGCGGCAGCCAGCCGTCAAAACTATGATCCTTGGCCGTCCACATGAGGTCGTAATCAAACTCGGGCTGGCTCATCACATAGTACTTGTTGCGATCCCCTTCGGGCGTGCCCATACGGGGACCGAGGTCACGAAATGGACGTGAGTCGGTACCTCTCATGCGCGGACCGAAATCGAGGGCCGGGTCGCTGTAGTTAGTGATCCACCAGTTGAAGGAATAAGCGAGCGAATCCGACGGCGTCCGAACCACGCGCGAGCCTACAACGCCGAGGGTCGAGCGGTAGTCCCACTGCGACGGGTTTTCGCGCGGCATTCCGTCCCCGTCGTTGTCGGCATGCCAGGCGATATTCACCGTGTCGATGAAGCCACACCCCTCGGGGGCCGGATGAAATGGGTAGAAACCGGTGATATCGTCCTCCCACCCCTCGGGCGTGTTGCGCGACGTATGCCAGGTATCGCCGTCGACCCAAAGCCCAATATAAACCCGGCGCAGCCGGTCCTGCCCGATATTCTGAATCTGGTAATCAAACAGTATGAAGTCGTCGGCGTACTCGTAGCTCCAGGCCATGGAACGCTGGCTGACCTTGATACCGAGTGGAATATGGCCTCGCTGATCAGTCGGATCCCGGCCGACCAAACCGGACGCCGTCTGGGTATCGTAGTATTCGGCCAGGATATCCTCTTCCGAATACGCTGCAACGCTCGGAGAGTAGAACTTGGAATTGATATCGATCGAGCCGTACCGGAAGCGACCGCCAAGTTCGGGGAGGTCGGGCCAGAATTCCTGCGTGCGATAAAAGTCCTCATCACCCGTCGACACCAGAGTATCGCCGTTCACGATCGCTCCAACCCACACCGCGGCAACATACAAGAAGACGATATCAGTTCCACGGGGATACTCGCATGATGGCAGAGGGTCTCCGGTAAAAGGGTCCGGAATGACCTGGCCGTAGGTACCGAAAGTGCCGTTGTTGGCTACTGCGAGGCGAATGTTTCCCCGTCCGTGAGCCGTATGGAAGACCTGCGGTTCCTCGGCACCGGCCTGGAGCCGGCCAAGCCGGAGGCCGGATTCGGTCTTATAATCGGACTGTGTCTCCCCTGCGAGAGCAGTTACAGAGTGACCGGCAATCGTCAAACTCAGGAAGAGAGCAATTGGAAGAACTGTAAGCCGAGTGGATGTCATTTGTTTGCCAGGTCGCGGATTCGTGACTGCCCGATTTGCGCCGGGGGTTAATCAACCATCCATGTCGCCCAAGATACAAATAAAACATTGTGGATGCAATATCAGCCGTGGTCGCGGGCTTTGCAAGAAAACCGGCCCCGGTCGCTGACCGGGGCCGGTTCCAATTACTGTCGGGGGATACCACCGACAGATGTCGACGCACCCGAATTAGTTCCTACATAATAATGGCCAGTTTGCCCACCTGCATGTTGCCTTTGTCATCCTCCACAGTCCAGTAATAGAGGCCGGACACGACCTGTTGTGTGTTTCTGGTAATCAGATCCCAGCAATCTTCATTCGGTGTGGTCGCACAACCAGAGGGCAGAGTGGGATTTGGGTGCTCGAACTGCCTCACCAGGTCACCGTCAAGAGAATAAATACTGATAGTGCAGCGCTCGGGGAGATTACCAAAGTGGATTAATCTCACGTAATCGGCGGGTCGATCACCGAAGCCGCGGCCCTCGAATCCCAGTCCGCGGTAATCGCCGTCGTGACGATACGGATTTGGCCATACGAACACAGGATTAGCGTCGGGGTTTTGCAGGTCAGGGGCGTCGAGCGGGTAGTGTGGATCACCGCATATGGACCGACTGCTTTCCAAGGCATCTATACCTGACGAAGACGAGCCGAAGTCAAAAGCGGTGACACTCACCCAATAGGGACGAGTCGGCAATAAACCGTCAACAGACCACTCGTACTCAAAAAACTTTATGAATCCAGAGTCGGTGAGGTATTCCTGCCACGCGCCATCGGGAAAACGGGCGCGTATAGAATCGGCATCGACTACAGGCGGGACCGGCGCGTCCGGATAGACCTTTCTAATCTCAGTCTGTGCATTCGGATAATTGGCGAGGATTGACTGGTTGTAGCCCTGGGCCTGGAAATAGTGTATCAAAGTATCTCCGGGACCTCCATCTTCAACAAGCGGGTGAGACCTCGGATTGTCCAGGGGATGCCAGGTCGTGTCGTCGCAGCCGTCAGGCGCGAACCGGCACCGAAGCTCCCTCAGAGTAAATGGACTGCCAGTGTTTGGCCTATAGGCACCGGCGGCTGTGTCTGGAAGCGTGGTGTCGATGGACGGGTCAATCCAATCGAAAAGGGCGTAGTTTTCCAAATCCCACGACGCCACGATTGAGTAGCTTGAGTCGCGCTGATCCAACGCGAGATACACCTTGTAGCCCTCGAAGTCCTTCCGAAATAAAAGCGGGTCCTCAAAAGTCTCGCTTCTGGCGCCGTTCCACCTTACGGTGAATTTGCCACGCGACTGTTCCACGCGCTGACCATAGTAAACGTTGCCGAATTCATCCGTGGTCGAATACAAACACGGCGCAGGTGGAGGTTCCGCCCCGCGAAAGTCCGGCACTCCGTCGCCAGTCTTGGGAAAACTGTCAGCCAGAGCATACTCCCAATAACAAATCGAATCTACAGCGGCGGGGGGAGTAACTGAGCTGTCCCAGATCGTGTCGCATTTTCTCGTGGAATCGCCGCCCAGATTTCGCACTCTGAATTCGCCGCGATAACCGTCGCTGTCGGTGTCGACGCCGGGATTGTCGTACACCCACCCAGCCCATGTGGCATTCTTACCAAGCGAACTGAAATCGACTCCTTCGTACCAGGCTTGCGGATTGTCCGGCAGATTATTGAAATTATTGGGATCCGTGTGGAAATTCTCGCCGGCAACGTAAGCCAGCGTAATCGGCAACGTCTGGCCCGGCTCGATATCGAACGGGCCAAACGATAGGACATAGCGCGTGTCGAGTCCCAATGGCCAGACTCTCTTACGGTCCGCCGGCGGCGGTACCCACACTGGGTCGAGCTCGTTTATGATCGCGCATGTTGCCTGATCAAAATCGAATTCTCCATTGCTTAGAATAAAGAACTTGTTTCTGTCGCCTTCCGGGGTGCCTGACCCGCCCGTACCGAAGTCTCGAACTTTGGCCCGCGATTGAGGACCGTAATCAAGACGTGAGTCCCCATTACTGACCCACCAGTTGAACGACACCTTGAGCGAATCCGACGGCGTGCGGACGATTCGCATGGCGGTGATATGCGGAACTTTTGAGAAGATGTCCTGATCAAGCCCACCGTCGTTGTCGGCTGTCCACGCCAGGTTGACTTCGTCCGAATCGGGGGCGAAACCGGCGGGCAGATATGTAGCTGCCTGCCATTTACGAAATCCATTCAGATCGTCCTGAGCACCCTCGCTTTCCTCTGCAAGGTCGTGAATATCGGCGTCGACATAGAAGCCCATATAGATATCGTGAAGACGCTGACGGCCGATGTTTTTGATGCCGTAGTCGAATAGGACAAAATCATCGGCATAATCATATGACCACGCATACGTATTCTGACTAACTTCAATGTTGAGCGGAATGTGCCCCCGGCCCGACGCGTCGTTAGATACTCCGTTACAGGATGTGCAGGTATCCGCATATTTGCAGACATAATCTTCTTGGGATATCGCTCCCTCAAACAACTCCTTCTTATTCGGATCAAGGTTAGAGCGAAGTTTCCCTTGTCCACCGAACTCAACTGCCTCGGGATGATACTCATTGCCTGCCCTGTCCCAACCGTCGGCGCCGGTAGAAACAAGAGTATCACGACCCAGCACCGCACCAATCCACAATGCTCCACCAAAAACGTAGGACGTGCGACTACCTTTAGGATATTCGGCGGACGGTAGTGTTTCTGAGGTAAAACAGTCCCTGGTCGAACCGCCAACACTCAGTTGAGTGGCGAAAGTGCCATCATTGCTTACCCCGAGCGCAATTTTGCCGATGTGGTGAAAGGTATTACAATAGGCGGGGCTCGCCATCGCATTCGACGGCGGGGCGGGGCGGTAACCGGGGCCCGTGCGGGCATCTACCAGCCCAAATCCAGCAATTACCAGGCATCCTATGATGCCGACCGTGACAATTCGATTCCTTACCATTACCTAATCCTTGAAAGTCCTTGATAGCGTTGACTTAGTAACGATCAGCCGGCTCCAACTGTGCAAAACAACTGTGCCACATCGCCGTAATAGAACCACTCGTCGGTCTCGAACGCAAGCCTTTTTTGGCAAGTGCTTATCTCACTTTCGCTCGGCGGCGCTGTAAAATCGCGTCGTCGCGTCGAGTTCGGGATCAGCTCGCTGCGATTGGCTTGCGGCGCAAAAACTGCCCCTAGTTAGATCTCCCGATGTCGTCTCAGCGCCGCCACGCTTCATCTTGCGCGGTGTGCGAGTCACTCTTGGGAAGCGGACCTTGGAATCGTTCTCCCCGCCAGGGTTAGGCCCGCAAGTTAACGACAAATAACTCAATGAGTTAATCACGGGCATCCGCTCAGAGTCTGCCTGCGGCAGCTTCCCCAAGCTGACAGTTCCTACCGCGATCCTCCGTGGGCTTCAGCTTGGCGTATCGCAATATCAATCCTCTCGACCGGCCCCAATCCGAGCGAATCCAGCGGTTCGTCAAAGTCGTTCGGGTTGCCTACTACCATTATTATGAGCGAGTCCGGCTTCAGATTGCGCTTTGCAGCATCTATAATGTCATCGGCAGTCACACTTTCCACCCTCGCCTTGACCTGCTGAAGGAAATCGTTGGGCAGGCCATAGAAATCGTAGTCCATAATGCGGTTGACTACTTCCGCACGGGTATCAAACTGGAACACAAACGAGTTCAAGTAACTGTCCTTGCCGGTCTTGAGCTCATCGACCGTGGGCGGATCGGTCTGCATACTCCTGACAACTTTGATCATCTCCCGAATCGCCTTTGCAGTCGACCCGGACTTCGTAGCAGCGTAGCTGGTGAAAACGCCCGGCCGGTCGACATTGGCCCCAAAGGCGGAACTGGTCGAATAGGCGAGCCCCTCGCGCGATCTGACCGCATCGACCATCCGACTACCGAATCCCACGCCCATGATTGTGTTCATCACGATGCGATCGGCGTAGTCCCGATCGGTGAGCAAACCGCCGATATGGCCGATTATGACCTGGGCCTGGTTAAGATCGGCTTTGTCTACGAGGTAAACCTGCTGTTTGTATTTGTACGTAACCTTGGGCAAGGGTGGGACCGGGCTCGATCCTCGGGGCCACTTGCCGAACAGCTTCTCGACCTGCTTGACCAATTTCTTCGGGTCGAAATCACCCCAGATGGCCATCTGGACATTCTCCGGGTGGAACCAGGCCCGGTGAAACGCCACGAGATCATCGCGGCTGATCGCCTCGATAGTGGCATATTCAGTGTGTCGGGCATACGGTGATTCGGCGCCATAAATGAGCTTGGCGAATTCGCGGCTGACGATCTGCTGGGGCTGGTCGTTGCGGCGGGATATTCCCGATCGATGCGCCACTTTGGCCAGTTCGATCTTGTCCGGATCGAAAACCGGGTTTTGGAGAATGTCTGAGAGAACCTCTAGTCCAAGGTCGGTGTGTTCACTGAGAACACTTACAGAGGCACCGCAGGTGGTAATGCCGCCAAAAGTCTCCACACTGCCGCCGATACTCTCGAGTAGTTCATCAAGAGCGTCACCCGTTCTTGTGGTGGTGCCGCCCGTTCGCAGCGTCTGGCCGAGTATCGCCACCAGGCCGATTTTGTCAGCCGGTTCCATAAAGCCACCGCAGTTGATTCTGACTGACATACGGAACAGCGGCAACTCGTGGTCTTCGACAAGATACAGGCGAAGGCCGTTGCCCAGGGTATGGCGCGTGATCTTCGGGATTTCGATGTCGTTCAGGCGCGGGTACTGCAGCTTGGTGACATCGACTGTCGGCGATGCCGCCACCGAACAACAAAGGGCGGCAACGATTATCAGGATCATAATGAGTGATTTCATGGTAGTCGGCCTCCGCTTAGCTTCCCTGGGTTTCCATCATCACTACGGTTCGGTTCTGCCGTGTGAGGTAAGTGCTGGCCACTCGTTGTACATCCTCGGCCGTGACCGCATTGATCCGCGCCAGCTCGCGGAACATCTCCCGCCAGTGACCCCAAAGGTTGTTGTATGTGACCAGTTGTCGCGCCAGCCCGGCATTCCCTTCCAGGCCTTCGACAAACCCAGCCCTCGCCCGCGCTTTGATTTTATCCAGATCTGACTGCGAAACCGGTTCGGCTTTCAGTTTTTCGATTTGAGCGAAGATCTCGGTTTCGCATTCCAGGTTGGTATGGCCGGGGGTTGGGAGCGCGGTGACCATGAGCAGGGTTGGATACTTTTCACCCACTGCCCCGGAAAAAACGCTAACGCTGCTGGCAATCTTCTTTTCCTTTACCAGGCTCTTGTATAGCAATGATGTCCTGCCACGCCCGAGAAGATCCACCAGCGCCTCGAGTGCCGGACGGTCGGGGTGGGTCAGCTCCGGGATATGCCAAGCGGCCGAATACATAGGCTGGGCTTTGTCTTCCAGGATCATGCGCCGCTCACCGCTTTGCGGCGGCTCGACCGTGGTAATCCGTTCCGGACTCGGCCGGTAGGGGATACGATTCCAGTACTGGTCGGCCAGGCGGAACACTTCCTCGGCCTTGACATCGCCGACAACCGCAGCCACCAGGTTTGACGGGCCGTAGTGTTTCTCGAAAAACGCCAGGGCGGCCTCGCGGGTGAGATTCTGAATGTCGGACATGTGGCCGATACCGCGGATGCCGTACGGATGCGCTTTGAAGGCCAGGGCGATCAGTTCCTCATAAACCTTGCCGCTGGGGCTGTTTTCTACACGCATGCGGCGCTCCTCGGCAACGACATCGCGCTCCTTGTACATCTCTCGAAGCACCGGATCGAGAAACCGGTCTGAGTCCAGCGCCATCCAGAGTTCCAGCTTGTTCGAGGGGAGACTGTAGAAGTATGTAGTGGCGTCCGGGCCGGTGCCGGCGTTGATACCGACCGCCCCCTCGCGCCGGACTATCTCCTGGTAGGCGTTCGGCTCCACGAGCTCGTAGGCGGCCTCACGGGCGGCCTCGAAAGCCTCGGTCAATGCGGCTATTCTGGCGCTATCGGCGAGTCGACCTTTGCGCTTCTCGGACCGGAGTTCCATCAGGATGGAGTCTTCCACTGCCATCAAGCGAAGCTCTTTGTTGACATCTCTGCTGCCGATACTCGTGGTCCCCTTGAACGCCATGTGCTCGAACATGTGCGCCAGGCCGGTGTACTCCTTGGGATCATCCACCGAGCCGACATTGGCCTGGATCACAAACGAGACCACCGGTGCCTCGTGTCTTTCCAGAACGATGAACTTCATGCCGTTCTGCAAAGTGTGCTCTTTGACCGAATTTTCCAGTTCACTGAAATCGAACCCGACCGCCTGACCGGCGAGCAGGAATCCGATTAAGAATACGGATGGGACAAAACAGGTTGCTCGTTTCATGCGCTGCCTCAGAACAAGGGTTGCAGATTTTTCGCAGGTCCGGAAACTAACAGCCCGGCCGGGTAACCGTCAAGCTCAGAATAAGATAGACGACCAGGTCCGGTGGCCGTGCAACGGCGGGGCAAGGGGAAGAAACCGGGGCTTTGCCGGTAAAGGGGATGAGAACTTAAACGCCCTACCGAAAGGACCTGGCAATGAATAAGTTGAAACTAATGTTGGCTGTCGTGGCGGCTGTCTTAAGCACGGCTTTTGCCACGGCAGCGGGCGAAAAGCCCGCCGCTGGTTCGATCAGCGGATGCCTGACCGACTCTGAAACCGGGCAGCCTGTCTCCGGCGCATGGGTGACCATCTCCGAAACCGGCGACCGCGTCCAGACGGATTCGTCCGGGTGCTTTTCTATTAATGGAGTCCCCCGCGCAGTCTACCACCTGGAGGTTTCTCATCCGGACTATGGCATCGTCAAGGGGCTGCCGGAACTGGTAGTTGCAGTCAATGCCGGAAAGGAGAAACTGGTTCAGATTGCGCTTACGACCAAAGCCAAAAAGGATGGCGGAACGACCGCGCCGCGCCTCACCGCACCTGCTCCCGGCGAAGACTCGAAAAGTAGTGAGGGTATGTCAAAGCTGAGGCAGGGAGCGGCAACCGGCGAACCCGATGCAACCTACCGGCTGGAGGAGCAGCGCGTCCAGTCCGGCGACCACTCATACGGCGGCACGACCCTAATGCCGGTGCCCAAACGGGCGCCGTCGGTCGACTATCACCCCAACTACAGTGACTACTGGCTGCCCCAGGACATGTTTTTCGAGGACTACGGCACCAACGGGTTCACCGATACACGCCGCGATCGCTTCTCGACTTTTGCGCTCGATGTCGACGATGCCTCGTACAACCTCGTGCGGCGGTATCTGCTCGACGGTCACGTGCCGCCGCGTGACGCAGTCCGAGTGGAGGAGTTCATCAACCACTTCGAGTACGGTTATAATGTTCCCAATGACGAGACCTTCCGCGTCTTCACCGAGATGACTGATTCGCCCTTCGAGAGCGACATCAAAGTGCTGAAAGTGGCGGTAAAGGGACGGGAGATCGACCGCTTTGAGCGCAAGCCGATGAATGTCACATTCGTAATCGACGTATCCGGATCGATGGGGCGCGACAACCGCTTTGCCCTGGTCAGCGGGTCGATCAAGGCTCTCGTGAAGCAGCTCAACAGGCATGATCGGGTCGGCATGGTGGCTTACGGCTCACAGGCGTTTGTCGTGTTCGAACCGATTGCCGCTGACCGCCACTGGGATATCTTCGCAGCGGTCGACAGGCTCCGAGTGGGTGGCTCAACTTACGCAGAAGCTGGCATCCGTCTCGGTTACGAGATGGCCAATCGGCAGTTTGTCAACGGCCACAACAACGTCATAATCCTGTGCAGCGACGGGGTTGCCAATGTCGGGCGGACCAGCCCGGATGAGATCATGCGCGAGGTGCAGCGGTTCGCTCGTCGGGGGATTGTCATGTCGACTTTCGGTTACGGCATGGGCAATTACAATGACGTGCTTCTTGAGCAACTGGCGGTCAAGGGGAACGGACGGTACGCCTATGTAAACGACTCGGATGACATCAGAGATGAGTTCGTTGATAACGTAATCGGCACGCTGCAAGTGCTAGCGCGCGATGTCAAGGTTCAGGTCGAATTCAATCCCAAAGCCGTCAAAGCCTATCGCCTGCTGGGATATGAAAACCGGGCGGTGGCCGATAACCGTTTCCGAGATAATCGCCAGGACGGCGGCGAAGTAGGCGCTGGTCACGAGATTACGGCGGTCTATGAACTCGAAATGAATCGGGGTCGCAAGTTTGGGCAGATCGCGACCGTTCACGTGCGCTGGAAAGACCCCTCAGGAAAGCAGGTATTCGAACTTGGCCGCGACGCGCAGTGGAGGCAGCACTACGCCGGTTTCGAGCAATCACGGCCTGAGCTCCGGCTGGCTATAGTGGCCGGTCGCTTTGCCGAGGTGCTGAAACAGACGCCATATGCAGCGGGGACATCGTTCGAGACTCTGTATCGCCTCGCGGAGCCGCTTCGCCACGAGCTCCCCGGCGAACAGACCGAGGATCTGCTGAATCTGATTCGCCGCGCCGCCGATCTCTCAGGCTGGCACACGGACTACGACGAAGATGACTACTTCTACGGCGACCGCAATTACAAGCGGTGAGGCAAGAGTGCAAGGTCGTGGGTCTCAATGTTGATTGGATCCCGCAGTGCGGTCAGCCAAACATCGACTTCTTTGGTCGCACTGCGTCGCCTATTTCACACATGAACGCATGATCGTCAGGGGAGAGGGGCCGCCCTGCAGGGCGGCGATATTCGCCTCGAACTGCTTCAAGTTGCTCGGAGCGGTCAGGCACAGATGCACATTGGGGTTCGAAAGCACGAAGCGATAGCATTCACCCGCTGTCGGAATACGGCCGTTCTTAGGCCATCCCTTGGGGCGGCGGAGGAGATAAGTCCAGCGTGTGGCGGTGTATCCAACGACGCCGGAGTTATGGGCGGCCAGGTGCGGAAATATATCCTGCTCGGCGCCACGGTGAGCGGCGTTGTAGCGAATCATGATGACGTCCGGCCAGCCGCCGGCGGCCAACTCACCGACGAACTTCCGATCGTGGCAGGACAAACCTACGAACCGGACTTTTCCCTCGTTCTTGATGCGCACGAGCTCTTCGCGCACGTGGTCGGTCAGATGCTTACCTTTGGTGACGCCAAGAAAAAGAAAGACATCTATGTAATCGGTGCCGAGCTGGCGGAGCCTCTTTTCCAGCGTGCGCCGCAAATTGGGATGACCGACCAGGAGGTTGTAAGCACCGGTGGCTACGACAACTCGTTGCCGCTCCGACGGCGCCATCTCACGCACGGTCCTGGTGATCTGGGTGTCGAACCCGTAGCAAAAGAGGTAGTTGACGCCCAAATCGAGCGCCTTTCTGACAACCTCTCGGCCGGGCCGATAGGTGGCAGACAGTCCCAGGCGGAGTACTCGCAGCCCGGTTTTCCCCAGTATTGTGTGGGTGAAGTTGTGGGTCATCGATGGTTGCCCCCCGGTGGACAGGCGGTTAAGCGCTATCAAGATCGATTTTCTCCTGTGTGCGCATTATAGGTCGGATCGCGCTCCGATCAAAACGATTTGTCTTAGTTGCTTTTTGATCGGTTTTGTGCATATTGACGCTGATGACCAGTTGTCCGTCGAATACTTTGACCCGCCGGTATGCGATGACCCGGCCGAGCCACTGGAAAGGAAACTACTGTGTTGGCTGACCTCAAACAGCAAGTCCACCCCGACAAATGGCCTGTCGCCCCCCATGTGAAGTCACTCGAGGCCTCCATTATCAGGGAGATTCTGAAAATAACCTCGCAGCCGGGGGTCATCTCTTTTGCCGGGGGTCTGCCCGCCCCGGAGATGTTTCCGCTGGACGACCTGGCACGAATCGCCGGGGAGGTGATCGAGAAATACGGCTCCGGCTGTATGCAGTATTCGCTCACGATGGGTATAGTCCCGCTCCGCGAGATGATCGCCGCCAATGCCACCCGAATTGGTACCCCCACGGCGCCGGAAAACGTGCTTATAACGTCCGGGTCGCAGCAGGGTATCGAGCTGCTGGCGCGCGTGTTTATCGATCCGGGCGACTATGTTCTGACCGAGAATCCGACTTATGTGGGCGCGCTGCAGGCGTTTCAGTATTACCAGGCGCGGTACGCTACGGTCGAGATGGACGATGACGGAATGCTGGTCGACGAGGTTGAGGACAAGATCAGGCAGTACAAGCCGAAGATGATATACTCGGTGTCGAACTTCCAGAACCCGACCGGAATCACCATGTCGCTGGAGCGTCGCAAGGCGCTGCTCATGATTGCGGCTCGCTACGGCATCCCTGTAATCGACGATAACCCGTACAGCGAAATTCGTTTTGCCGGACAGCCGGTGCGCACTCTGAAATCTATGGGCGGCGACGAGGTTATCGTGCTGAAGACCTTCTCCAAGACCCTCACGCCCGGATTGCGAATCGGCTGGATGAATGGCCCGGTGAGCATCATCAGGCAGTTCGAGAAGGTCAAGCAGTGCACCGACCTTCACACCAGCACGTTCAGCCAGTACATTATATACGAATATATGCGCCAGGGCCTGCTGGAACCGCAAATTGAGCGCCTGCGCAAGGACTACCTGGCCAAGCGCGACACAATGATCAAGGCAATGGAGACATCGTTCCCTGAGGGTGTCTCGTGGACCAGGCCCGATGGCGGTCTGTTCCTGTGGGTGACGCTGCCGAAGCACATGTCGGCAAAGGCGCTGCTGTTCAAAGCGATCGAGCGCAAGGTCGCGTATGTTTATGGCGAACCATTCTTCCCTAACGGCGGTGGCGCCAATACCCTGCGTCTCAATTTTTCAAACGCGTCACACGAAGGCATCACGGAAGGCATAAGACGCCTCGGCGATCTGTTCAAGGAGAACATGTAATCGTCGCTCACCTTCCCGGCAGCCGCAGTGACCTGGTAATGAATGCAAAGCCGCGCCGCCCGGGGCGCGGCTTTTTGCTTGAGCTGTCCGTGCGCGCGGAGTTATACATTGCCGCTCATGATCAGATTTCATAAGTACCACGCCCTCTGGAACGACTTTGTCGTGCTTGATCGAGCAGACAACCGAAGTTTCTCGAAGAACCGCCTGCCCGCACTGGCGCGAGCAATCTGTGACCCCCGCACCGGTGTCGGCGCCGACGGCCTTCTCTGGCTGTCGCCGAGCCGCGAGGCCGACATCCGCATGGATGTGTACAACGCCGATGGTAGTTGGGCGGAAAAATCCGGCAACGGGCTCCGGATCACATCGGTCTATCTAAAAAGCAAGCGGTCATCCCGCCGGTGTTTTCAAATAGAGACTGGTACGTCGATCGACCAAACACACCTGATAAAGAGAATCAGCGGCGGCTATATCGTGCGAACCGAGTTAGGCGAGCCGGCGTTCGAGGCGGTAGCGGTTCCCATCAAATCCCGCTCCAAGTTTGTGATCAACAAGCCGGTCAGGAT
>JBFMGC010000019.1 GCA_040752815.1 Candidatus Zixiibacteriota bacterium | reverse complement strand
GCATCTGGTAACGAAGGTCCTGGATGGTGTGAAGTTTAAAGACGGAATCGAGGTCAGAAGCAGAAACAATCAGACCGAAAAGCACGCTGCTTGAGAAACCAATTTACACAACTCTTGACATGAGCTCGGAGAAAAGCAGATAGGCGCCAATTCGTGGATGTCAGGACAACGGCAACAAGCCTACAATCAATTTGGGTATTCTGTGCCCGTGCCCGACAGACAAGAAGGAACCGTGATCTTCCGTGAGGGAACGACGAAGATTATAGAACACGCGGTTGCACTAAAAATGTACAACGGAACCTCTGGGGGCAACTACTGCGTCTGGGACAATGCTGTAGGTGCTTGGGCGTTTAACCCGACTCGGCTGGAGGATGGAGTGAACTACGTCAATCAAGTCTGTTCAATGGTCCCTTGAGGTAAGTGACTTCTTGTAAAGGAAATTACTTATGAGAACACTTAAATATGTTATGACAGTCACCAGCATGGCAGTAGCTGTAGGTGTTTTGAGCGGGAACACTTTGGCCAAGGAATTATACCTCATTAGTGGCGAGCCTACTTGGACCCAGCGTAGCGGAAAACCGTGGCCGTTTCATGTTTTCAGATTGGACGGAGATAAACTCACGTCAGTTTGGTCTAACGAAAGCGAGGCGCCGGTCTTCTATATTGATACTTATCAAAGAGACTCAACGCTGGTTATTTCTAGAGGCTTGTCCTCTACCAAGGAAGTAATATTGTTCGGTTCCACCAAGTTGGATGAACCGCGAGTTATCCGGAGTGTCAACGGTGACACATCTGTAGAGAATCACCAACTCATTGTGGAAGCCTCGGGCATTAGGTTTTTGAGTTTACAGATGTACAGTGGCAAGACCTCAGGTGTTCTTCCAGAACGCATGTACTTCAACTTAAGCGAAATGAGGCAGTCAAGCGCCCAAGCCTTATCGAAGGGCTATGAAGTACGCGTATCTGGGGTGTCTTCACCCTACACAGGCGCGCCGTCTAATGGAGTCTTGCCTCTGATCTTTGAGAATGGGTCGTTCCGCTTCCGAGATAGCAGCCTGTCACTAGGTCTTGGACCCGTTCCTGAAGCTGCGATTCCAATAAGAGCAGTGAGGGGCTGGAATCTAATTGCAAACGAGATTGATTTCGCTGCTGTGATACCACTATTGTCAATCAATGTAACCGAGCGAGACATACTCGTCTATAATAAAGCGCAGCAAACGTGGACACTGTACACACTTCCAGGCGGCGCTACTCGTGCCAGACTGATCAACCGGTATCTTGTCGGTGTCATCTCACAGCCCAATCCCGAAAGTAGTCCGGCTGAATATAAGGAATTGCCACCTATTCAATCAGAGGATGTTGTCATTCTCGACCCCGTCAGTGGACTACAGTACATGGTGCATCTTGGCTCTGATTGCGAGGTCCTTTGGATAGATCAAGAAACTGCGTTTTATCGACTTGGCATTCAGCTTTATCAGGCGCGCATAAGGAACAATGATTTTACTGACAAAGTGCTCTTAGTTTCCGACCCAAGTGTAAAGCACATACACTGGGCTTTCCCGGGCACTAAGTGAGGCGCGACGAAGACGGATGTATGGGAAAAACGTGCCGTGGGAGTCGCTAGATCGAAGACATCTTGGACGGTCTAGGATCTTCCCTGTGAGATCAGGGCATTAATCGCCCTGTTAATCCACCTTACCTCTGCCATTTTATCAAAAACCTCACTTTCCCACCCCCGAAGTTTTCTAACAATTTTCTAACCGCGAACTACGCTGAACTTCAAGATACTTCACCTAACTACACGATACTTCACGATAGTTAACCTTCGAAATCACACTTAATTACAGCCAATTTGTTGACATTTAGCGACTTAACGATTTCCGTTGGCGGAGAATCCCTGCCTCTCCGCCAGAATGGGGCCAGACTTAGACTTCGAACGACCCACAGCAGAGCTGTGGGGTACCGGGTATGACGGGCGTTTCGGAGATTTTGAGGACCCACAGCAGAGCTGTGGGCTACCGGGTACACTCCTCAAAGCGGTTGACCTTCTCTCCTGAGGTGGTTTCACATCTTGCCATCGGGAGTGGCCATGGGTGCCCGACTGGATCGGGCATGACGGCGCCGCGCGTTTGCTCACTTACAAACCGGTCGGGCGGTACATGCGTCAAAACGCAAAGTGATCGGGGCCGTAGATCAAGGTCGCGCCGAAGTGACCCGTGACACCTACCAGTACTGCGTTCAGCGCCAGGGTGCCGCGAAACAGCCATTGCCGGCTCGGTGATGGAGTCTTCTCATACCGATACGCCAGGAAGCAGGAAAGCAAGGTAAGCGCTGCCGACGTGATCCCCAGCAAGCGATGCCACGTGAAGTAGCCGACCAGCATGTCGGGATAATGTGCGCCCGAGGCGGCCGCCAGCCCCAGCAGCGCCGATACCACCGCGGATAAGCCGCCGAGATAGGTTGTTTTGACAGCGATCAGATCATAGAGATTCGCTCGGGCTAACATCGCCAGCACCGAAAATGCGAGCGCCACGATTATCAGAGCGATCGGGAAGTGCACGATCACCGGGTGGAACTTCCCCATGAATGTGATGAATCGGCCTGAGGCGTTGCCTCCAGAAGCTCCGTGATCAGTGGCATGATCGTGTTCGGCGGTTGCGCCAGAACTTTCAGTTGTGGCTGTATCGTCCGAATGCGCATGAGAGTTTGCGACAATGCTGTCGACAGTGTCAGATGCTGTCGCCGTGTCGTCATGATCGTGATGTGTGTGATCATGTTGGCCGGGATCTTGCACTGGTTTTTCGCTGGCAATTTTCTCAAACTCTGCCTGTGCGGTTGCCGTCAGAGCTTCCAGATACCGCTCCGGATTCTCGAGAAACTGGCGTCGACATTTCTTGCAGCAGAAAGCTATCTCACGGCCCTCGTAGGTCGTTGTGACCGACAAATCCACGGGTTCGTCAGTGAGTACCGGGCAGTAGCGGTTGATCGGGGTGGCCAGTGACGGCATGGCCAAAAGAAGGGCCGGAGCGCCTGTTATTAGCAGGGCTCCGGCCATGCGGCGTAAGCACCGGAAGACGGGGGTAGAAAGGTTGCCGAAACTAGCGATAGTGGCGACAATGTGGCGGTGCCAGCGCCGTGTCGAGGGATACACGCTTTTTATGATCCTGCTCAGTGGCCGCCATGATGATGACCGCTGTGATCTTCTTTGTGCGCCGGCGGTTCGACATTGGCCGGCGCGTCCATCGCCTTCAAAAACTTCTGCGGGGTCTCAGCAAACATGCTGGTGCACTTCTTGCAGCAGAAATAGATGCGGCGTCCCTCATAGTCCGTATAGATATCTTTGTCCTCAAGGGCTTCACCTGACACGGGGCAGGTGGTCTGTATGTTTTGAAACAATACACCCTCGGCAGCCGCTCTCTTGAAGAACTTGTCCGGGTCAGCAGTTAGTTTCTCAGTACACCCTTTGCAACAGTGGTATACACGCTGGCCCTGAATATCGGTGTAGGCCGATGAATCGATCGGCTTCCCCATCACTGGACAGACGGTCTGGGGCTTAAGCTCTTTAGGCGCGGCTGAAGCGGATGGCGTTTTCGATTGCTCGGGGAAAGCGGAACTCATCAATGAAACAGCAACCACAATCGCTCCTGTCAAGGTGCTAGTTGAGATCAAAGGTCGTCTCCTTAAATCCTTGCTTTGAAGGTTTTCTGTAAACATACTCAGCTCAAAGCAATTATCGTACCAACACCCTCGACGCGCACTAATGCAGTGTGTAACAAGATCTTATACAAGCCGCTGCTGTTTGCCAAGTTGGTCCGCTGGAGAATAGAGTTCATCATTGAATAGTAGTGTTCAAGCAAATAGGCCGATTGCACTGCCTCACATTAGTGGATCGCCGCGTGTCGGGATCTTGTGTCTTCGCGGGCGAATGCCGACATCCCGGTCGCCAGGATCGCCTTGAGGATACGCATGTCCTGGGCTCGTGGTGTGGTATCTGTGTCGCAACCGTTGTGAGCGGCGGCTAACACGGTAACTGTTGTCAATCCCCCGTACACCTGAGAAAGAACCACTTGGCGGGTCGGCGCCAGAACGCCGTCCGGCGAGGGTAGTGACCTCTTGTCACGGACATACAATCTTCTTACTCGGTCGTGCCTGCGTTCCACGAGCGGTGGGAGCTCCCAGCCGGGGTCAGGAGTTTCTGAGACGGCGAAGCCGAACCGATCGAGTTCCAGGCGAAGCAGTTTTGCCGCTCTGTCGAGTCGAAGACACAGCTGGAAAGTCCGAATCATCTCCATAACAGCAATTGCCTTCCACGGTTGATTCCACGTTCGCCAAGACCATTGTCAGTGCCCTTGTCGCTGGTTTACTCAGTGATGATGTCCTGATTGTGCTCGATCCGGAGTGTCCGTGCGATCCGGCCGAGTGGGGGTGGTTCCAGTCGTACCGCTTTCGTCGTCAACAGCACCGGCCAGGCGTCCACAGGCTTCCTCACATTTTGCCAGGTTTTCGCCGAACAGCACCATAAGGTTGCGATGGATGCGCATCTCAGGGCCGAGCTTTTCTATGGCCGTGAGGGACATCATCGTTTCGAAATGGTCCCGCAGGGCAGCGTATTCCTCCAGGAGCTGCCCGAATTGCTCCGGCAAAGCATGGTCAGGGGTCGCCGCTACGGTAGAAGCAGTCTCCTCAGCTGGAACCAGCTTCATCCCGCACCTGGGACAGTCACCCGGTTTGGATCGAATGATCTCCGGATGCATCGGGCAGGTATACTGACTGCTGTCCTGTGCCTTCGCCGTGGTTGAGCTTTTGGCATGATCGTGCGAACTGCCGCATCCGCCAGACGACCCTCCGCACCCGGCGGACGCCGGGACTGACAGCGACACACAGGTCAGGACAAGAGTGGCAATGCCCGTGCGTGCCGTGGTAAAGATTCGCGTCATTTCATCACTCCTTCATCTATAGAGCTGTTGTGAAATGGTAACTGAACCCGGTGTCCGACATCATCATACTGCCACCCATGTTCATCATCACACCCTCGCGGGACTTCATCGGCCCGAATAAGAAAATCATATGATCTGTGCCGACCGGCATGGCAGAGTCGGGCCGATAGGTGCAGCTGTCGAACGACTCATTCCACAAGAAACGCCCGGCGATGTGCAGTGAGTCCAGCCACTGCATCATCTGCTCCTGCTGACCCGGGCTGATTTGTCTCATGCCGCCCATGTGATCGAGGCTGTCCATCCACGACTGCATGTCGGCTCCGCCTGTGAAGTGGAGTCCTGCATGGACTGATGCGGTGTCCATCGGCATATTAAACCTGATAGCAAGGCTCGCGTCGCTCGGTACGTCAACGGCACCGTCGGGAGGATGGACACGTAAAATGGCGGGTGCGGTGCTCTCACGGCTGCCAGTCATGTCGTTCGAGTCGTTGCAGCCGCCACTAATGAGCCAGACCGCACCCATGATCGGGAGTAAAGCGAGGGGCTTAAGGCTCGTCATGTTATCTTTCCTCAGCCAGAAGATGTTCGCTGCCCAACGTTTGCCGGCATAGAACACAAATGGCGTGCCACACTGTAGCACTTCCGGAAGGTGTTGAGTATCAGCGGCTTGTGGAGTGCCGCCAAACTCAGCGGCACCCGGCGCGTATAAAGTTGTTTGTTTTATGGAGAATATTCACCAATACTTGTTAACGACGCTAAGCGTGTGGACAACTGGTGTGTGCCGTGTGGCCGCAGGAACATCGCTTAAGTAGTTGCGCTACATCGGCCACCCTGGTGAAGAGTCACTGAAAGGTGGCAGCGATTGCAATTGGCACGAATCTTTCTCTAGGTTGATGTATGACCGAGCTGCCGGGACATTCCGATGCCGTAACCTATCGGCGTTTGAAGCTGGTGATAATAGCGTCGATCACGGCGCTGACGATCGCGATTCACTACGGCTGGTTGACCGAGCGGCTGTTCGGCCACGTGCATTGGCTTCACGCGCTTCACAGTCGCTTTTGCTACATACCGATTGCCATCGCGGCGTCATGGTTCGGCATCCGCGGCGGCATTTACAGCGCTCTGGTCATATCGCTCCTGATCGTTCCGTATCTTCTTGGCGCCATGCCGGCCGAGCTCGATCTCACACAGGAGCTGGTGGAGATATTCTTCTATTTCGCGATTGGCATTCTGGTCGGAGCATTAATCGATCGTGAAATCAACGTTCGCAAGAAACACGAAGAAACCAAGCTGCAACTCGAGCGGAGCCATCATCTGTCTTTGGTTGGACAAATGGCCGCCGGCGTAGCGCATGAAATCAAGAACCCGCTGGCGTCGATAAAAGGGGCGCTGGAGATCATTCACGACCAGAGCGTGCCTCGTGCCGATCGCGAGGAGTTCAGTGACATTGCGTTCAAAGAAGTCAAGCGCATCGAGGGGACGGTGACCGAGTTCCTTGAGTTCGCCCGGCCGAAAGAGACTCAAAAAGAGCGACTCAATTTATCGGGCGCGGTCGAATCGAGCGTCAGGCAGTTGTTGCCCCAGGTGAGCAAGGCATCGCTGGCGATGGTTTCCCATATTGAGCCGGGCATCTGGATAATGGGCGACGCGGAAAAAGTTCATCAAATACTGCTCAATCTGCTGTTGAATTCCATCGAGGCGTCGCGGGCCGGCGATACGATTACAATCGAGCTCAGACGCAATGCTCGCCGGGCGGCGGTCCTTTCCATCTCAGATACCGGCGCCGGCATGGGCCCGGAAGAGGTCGCACAGGCGTTCGATCCGTTCTATACGACTAAGGCGGCCGGAACCGGTTTGGGCTTGCCGATCGTGAAGACAATAGTTGACCGTCACGACGGTCAGATAAAACTGGTGAGCAAACCGGGTAAGGGCACGAGGGTGAATATCGTACTTCCAACGATTGAAAGGGGAGCCCAGCGGTGAAGGTTTTATTGGCCGACGATGACGCTGCCTTGCGGAAGGTCATCCAGTTCAAACTCAAGCAGCGCGGGTACCAGGTGACGGCGGCCGCCGACGGCGAAGAGGCGCTGATTGCTTTGAGAGAGAGCAGCTACGATCTGCTGCTTTCCGACATGAAAATGCCGCGGCTGACCGGGCTGGACCTGCTCAAGCAGGCCCGAAAGATCCAACCCGATCTCGAAATCATCTTCATGACTGCTTATGCAGCAGTTTCTCAGGCGGTGGAAGCGGTAAAGCTGGGCGCATTCGATTACCTGACCAAGCCGTTCGATGATGACCAGCTTTTCATGGCTATCGAAAAAGCGGTCAAATACCGCCAGCTGGAGGCGGAGAACAAACTGCTCAAAGAGCAGTTGACCGGCGCGGGTAGACCGCGTCCGATGGTGGGAGTTTCGCTGGCTTTCAAGCGCCTTGTAGAGATGATCAACAAGGTAGCGCCGACAGACGCGACAATTTTGATCACCGGCGAGTCCGGCACCGGGAAGGAGCTGGTCGCACGGAACATCCATCGCCAGAGCAACCGTGCCGGCAATGAGTTTGTGGCGGTCAACTGCGCGGCCATCCCCAGGGAGTTGCTGGAGTCCGAGTTATTTGGCCACGTGCGGGGCGCTTTTACCGGTGCGGTCAAAGATAAGGTCGGGAAATTCGAACAAGCCGATGGTGGCACGCTCCTACTCGACGAGATCAGCGAGCTCAGCATGGAGCTGCAGGCGAAGTTGCTTCGGGCGATACAGGAACGGGTAATCGAGCCGGTCGGTTCGGAGAAACGGGTGGAGATCGACGTGCGCCTGCTGGCCGCTACCAATGTCAACCTGCGCGAACGAGTGGCCGACAACCGCTTCCGCGAGGATTTGTTTTATCGGCTGAATGTCATCCCGGTCCATGTGCCGCCCTTGAGGGAGCGCCGCGAAGACATCGCCCTATTGGCCAAAACCTTTCTCGACAAATTCGCCCCCGGAGAGAAGATCAGCATCGCAGAAGATCTTATGAACGAGCTTCGTCAGCACCCCTGGCCGGGAAACATCCGGGAGCTCGAAAACCTGATGGAGCGGATGGCCATACTGCGGACATCGGATATTCTGACACACGACGACCTGCCGCCTGACTTTGCGACCGCGAGCTCGCCGGCGCAGGCATCGGTTGTTAGTGCCGACATTGGTTCGCACCTGACTTTCTACGAGGCCGAAAAGCGGCTGATTGTCGATGCCCTCAACAGGTTCGGGTGGAATCGGACCAAGGCGGCGGCGTATCTGAAGATCCCGCGGCACATTCTTATCTACCGCATGAAGAAATTCGAGATCCGTCCTGACAGGCAAGCCTGAGGGAGATCGCTGGAAGAGAGGCGCGTCAGGCTGGGTCGCACAACGGCATACGATTCGGGGCTAGTCCGCCTTGTACAATATTCTCCACCGCAGAAGAATATTATTCATTACGTTTTTCAAGCCATTCGCCCCCGTATCGTAAGGTAATGTATAAGAATATGTTAGAGGTGCGCGTGCAACTTGGCACAGCCGTTGCCATTAAACCCTGTCAAAGGAGTGATAGAGGATGCTGGATCGCAGAAAAGACGAGTTGAGGCCGCCAGTCACACACTGGCGGGCGGGAGTCTTCGTTCTCGTTTTCTGTCTGGTATCGCAAGTTGCTGGCCAACCCGGTGACAGCCTTTACATCGACGAGGTCATCAGAGACGTAGTGCTGCACAATAATAGAGCGGCTGCAGCCCGCTATATGGAGCAGGCAGCGCGGGCCAAAGTGGGGCCGGCGGGAGCGTGGGATGATCCGATGCTCATGCTTGGTGTCGCCAATCTGCCGACGTCTTTCGACTTCGATATGGACCCGATGACCATGAAGATGGTCGGCCTGAGCCAGAATATCCCGTATGCCGGCCAGAAGGGTCTTCAATCGAAGGCGGCACAGTCTGAGGCCGACGCCGCATCTGAAGACCGTCGCGCCATGGAGGTCGATCTGGTGATGGCGGCGCGATACGCATTTGCCGACTTGTATTATCGTACTCGCTCGCTGGGCGATTTGGCCGCACAACACGATCTACTCGAAGCGGTGGTGGCGTCGGCCAAGTCCAAGCTCGCGACAAACCAGGCCAGCCAGGATGAAGTTCTCGCCGCTCAGGCCGAGTTGTGGCGACTCCAGGCGCAACTGCTCGAAGCTGAGCACATGGTCGATGAGTCCCGCTATAACCTGAACATTCTCAGGGGACTCGATCCGGTCTCAGATGCGCTGCCGCTCGCTGTGTCAAGCCAGCCCGAAGTCCCCCAGAGCCCCGATAACTGGTTGGCAGCGGCCCGGCAGAATTATCCGCCGCTGAGGAAACTGTCACGCCAGGCCGAGGCATACACTTTCTCGAGTAGAGCGGCGCGCCGGATGAGCTGGCCGATGCTGGGGCTCTCCGCGAATTACGGCTTCCGCACCGACACGGAGATGGAGGATCGCGACAACATGGTTGGTTTCCAGGCGACCTTGACGCTTCCAATATTCGCCGGTCGCCAGCAGAGGCGAATGGCGGAATCGATGGAGGCGATGCGCCGAAGTGTCGATGAGGAAGCGCTCCAATTGGGCAGGGAGATTGAGTCCCGTCTGAGGCTTCTCCATACCACCGCTGTGCATTTAGTCCAAACCGTGGACCTCTACGGCAATCGCATAATTCCGATCACCCAGGATGCTTTTCAAAGCGCCCTTGCCGGTTATGCGTCGAATAGAGTTCCCTACACAAACCTGTTGATGCTTGCTGTCAACGTATACCGGGATCGGCTGATGTTAAACGAGGTGAACAACCAGCTCGCTCGGACGATGGCCGAGATCGACCGCTACACGGTGGGCCCTGCCGCTTATTCGGTGGGTGCTGCCGGGGCAAGCAGATAACCGGAGGAAATCACAATGGCTGAAGACATTCGCAAATACGATCCGCATGAACACGAGCCGTTGCCCGAAGGAGAAGAGGCGGCGCCGCCGCTGACGCACACGATGGCGATAGTGCGGTGGGTTATCTTGGGAGCCATGACCTTGTTTGCGCTGATCATGGTGCTCGGCTATTTCGGTTTGACCCCCTGGAGTGGCGATGCCGCAGGGGCGCAGCAGTTC
Source organism: Candidatus Zixiibacteriota bacterium (assembly GCA_040752815.1). NCBI lineage: Bacteria > Pseudomonadati > Candidatus Zixiibacteriota > Candidatus Zixiibacteriota bacterium. The sequence continues at coordinate 36,871 of JBFMGC010000019.1, read as the reverse complement.
CACTGCCCCATGCATCCCACGTATATCAGCAATCAGCCGGGCGACTGCCCGATCTGCGGTATGAGCCTGGTGGCTATAGATAGTGAGGGACACGAGGTTGCGGCATCAGGTGACACCATGGGCGAGTCCGGGCATGAAGCCCAATCAGCCTCCATGGCCAAGCCGGGCCAGTACACTTGCCCGATGGATCCGGAGGTAGTCTCCGACACCGCGGGCAGATGCCCCAAGTGCGGGATGTTTCTCGAACAGGTTCCTATGGCCGCCCAGCCCGGCCAGTACACGTGCCCTATGGACCCCGAGGTAATCTCAGACACGCTAGGCAGGTGCCCCAAGTGTGGGATGTTTCTGGAGCAGGTGCCCGAGGCGAAAGCAACGTATGCCTGCCCCATGCACCCCGAAGTGACCTCCGATAGGCCGGGTGATTGCCCCAAGTGTGGTATGCCGCTCGAGTCGGTTAAGGCGGAGACGGGTGTGGACCACTCGGCCCACGGAGTGGGCGGGGCGGATAATCTCGGCTCGGCGCCTGTCCCCGGTCTTGTGCCGGTAACAATCGAGCCGCAACGGCTCCAGCTCATAGGCGTTCGTACCGGCAGAGTAGAGCGTCGTCCGCTGAATGGGAGTCTTCGGCTCGTCGGATTCGTTACACCCGATGAAACCCGCCTGTCGGATATTCATGTCAGATTCAGCGGCTGGGTAAAGGAGCTGGAGGTGGCTCAGACCGGCCAGCCGGTGACGGCGAATCAAAAGCTCCTGTCGGTTTACAGCCAGGATCTGTATCAGGCCGAGCAAGATTATATCGTCGCACGCGAGGCGATGGCGCGTGTTGCAGACCCAATGCTGAAAGAGACGCGAAAACAACTGCTCGATGTCGCGCGGCAGCGTCTGCAATTGCTGGGTATACCCGCAGAGGAATTTGCGCGCCTTGAGACGGCCAACTCACCCAGCGCGGAATTGTGGGTCAAAAGCCCGTTTTCCGGATACGTGCTGGAGAAAAACGTAGTCGCCGGACAATTCATCGGCCCCGATCAAAAGCTCTTTGCGGTGGCCGACCTTAGCCGCGTGTGGGTCCTTGTGGACGTATACGAGCGCGACCTGGCCAGTATCAGAGTCGGACAAAAGGCTCGCATGACCACGTCGGCCTATCCCGGTGAGGAATTTGAGGGCCTTGTCAGCTTCATCTACCCGGCAGTTTCGGAGGAAACCAGAACGCTCAAGATACGAATGGAGTTTTCTAATCAGTCGTTCCGCTTGAAGCCGGGTATGTACGCCGAGGTGGCGCTCGAAGGCAAGGGTGACCGCGTTCTCGCGGTGCCGTCGGACGCAGTCATGGATGGCGGCGACCAGACGTACGCCTTCGTCGTTCACAATGGCACTCATTTCGAACCCCGGCTGATCCAGTCCGGCCGCAGGTCGGATGACTATATGGAAGTGCTGGCGGGACTGTCTGAGGGTGAACAAGTGGTGACCAGCGCCAACTTCCTGATCGACTCCGAAAGCCGTCTCAAAGCGGCCATTGCCGGCATGGGCGCCACGCAGACCGATGCCCACGCCGGACACGGCAAGTAGCCGCGAGGAAAGGCGACACCAATGATAAAGGCCATCATAGATTTCTGCGCTCGCAACCGGTCGGTTGTGATCATCGGGACGCTTTTCGCCTGTCTCGGCGCCTGGTATTCGATTGAGAATATCCCGCTCGATGCCATCCCGGACCTGTCCGACGTTCAGGTGATCCTGTGGACCGAATGGATGGGACGCAGCCCTGACCTTGTCGAGGACCAGGTCACCTACCCGATAGTCACAGCTCTCTTGTCGGCCCCACATGTGACGGCAGTGCGGGGGTATTCGATGTTCGGGATGTCGTTTGTCTATGTGATTTTCGATGAGGGAACTGACATCTACTGGGCGCGAAGCCGGGTGCTCGAATACATGAAGCAGTTCGAAGGGAAACTGCCTAAAGGTGTCACGCCAATCATAGGCCCCGATGCCTCGTCGGTAGGCTGGGTCTTCCAGTATGCACTCGTTGACACCACCGGCAGACATGACCTCTCAGAGATGCGCACATTTCAGGACTTCAACCTGAGATACGCACTGGCATCGCTGCCCGGAGTGGCCGAGGTCGCCAGTATCGGCGGTTACCAAAAGCAGTACCAGGTGGAAGTCGATCCGGAGAAACTCCGTGCCTATGGTCTCAGTATCGGCGATGTCAGCCGGGCGATTCGCGCAAGCAACAATGATGTCGGCGGCCGGGTGCTCGAGCTTACCGAGCGGGAGTACTTCATTCGTGGCAAAGGGTACATTCAGAGTCTCGATGCGATACGCCAGATCGGCCTGGGTAAGAGCGCTACCGGTACGCCGATTCTGCTCGGCAATGTCGCTCGGGTAAGCCTGGGCCCCGATATCCGTCGCGGTGTCGGCGAGCTCGACGGCGAGGGTGAAGCGGTGGGCGGTATTGTCGTGATGCGCTACGGCGAGAACGCGCTGGCGGTTATCGAGCGGGTCAAGGCTAAGCTTGAAGAACTGGAACCATCGTTCCCGGAAGGTATCGAGGTCAGAACGGTCTACGATAGAAGCAACCTGATCACGAGGGCCATCGACACGCTGAAGGACACTTTGATAGAAGAAGGCGTCGTCGTCGCCGCCATCATCATCATCTTTCTGCTGCATTTTGGCAGTTCCCTCGTGCCGATCATCGCGCTGCCGATCGCGGTCGGACTGGCGTTTATTCCAATGTACTTTCTTGGGATCAACTCGAACATAATGAGTCTCGGTGGGATAGCCATCGCCATCGGTGCGATGGTTGACGCCAGTATCGTGCTGGTCGAGAACGCCCACAAGCGCATGGAGAACGCCCCGGCCACGGTGCCGCGGATAGAGGTCATTATCGCGGCGGCCAAGGAGGTCGGCCCGTCGATCTTCTATGCTCTTTTGATCATCACGATCGGCTTCCTTCCGATTTTTGCCCTCACCGGCCAGGGCGGAAGACTGTTTACGCCATTGGCGTATACGAAGACTTTCGCCATGTTTTTCGCGGCGATTGTCGCTGTTACACTCGCGCCGGCGCTCATGGTTACTTTTCTAAGGGGGAAAATTCATCCAGAATCGAAGCATCCCGTATCCCGCGTCCTGATCTCAGTTTACAAGCCGTTTGTGTTCGTGGCTCTGCGCAATCCGAGGACGACCGTTCTCATAGGTCTCATGGCTATCGTTTCGGCGATCCCGATGATCCCGAAAATCGGCTCGGAGTTCATGCCGCCCCTGAACGAGGGTGACATTCTCTACATGCCTACTACTTTGCCGAACATCTCCGTCGAGGCGGCCAAGCAGTACATGCAATTTCAGGACCGAGTCATACGGTCGTTCCCCGAAGTGATTTCCGTGTACGGGAAGGCTGGTCGGGCGGAAACCCCGACTGATCCTGCCCCGTTGAGTATGCTCGAGACGACAGTCCAGTTGAGACCGACAGACGAGTGGCGCAAGGTGCCCGAGAAGCGCTGGTATTCGGGCTGGGCGCCGGACTTTCTCAAGAAGGTCCTTCGCCCCGTCTGGCCGGAGGAGCGGACTATCACCTGGAAAGAACTTATCGCCGAGTTTGACAAGGCGATGCAGATGCCCGGCTGGACCAACGCCTGGACCATGCCGATCAAGACCCGAATTGACATGCTCTCCACCGGCATTCGCACGCCTATCGGTGTGAAGATTTTCGGGAACGATTTGGCCGAAATCGAGCGCATCGGCATGGAACTGGAGCAATCGCTATCATCGATTTCCGGCACCCGCTCCGTGTACTCAGATCGTAACACCGGCGGGTTCTTCATCGACATAATCCCCGATCGTGGCAAGATAGCTCGTTACGGGCTGACCATGCGCGATGTTCAGGATGTGATCGAGGCCGCCATCGGTGGATTGCCGGTTGAGGTGACCATCGAGGGACGCAACCGCTTTTCGATCAACGTGCGCTATCCCCGCGATCTCCGTCAGAACGTGGACCGCCTGAAGGAAGTGCTGGTGCCGTTGCCGTCCGGAGGATCCGACTCTCAATCTGATGGCATGACCATGGGTTGGTACCGTCCTGCCCAAAGTGTGGCATCGCCGCTGCTCGCCGGTGCCGACCCCTGGGTGGACTATCAGGCGCTGCGAAGTGTGATGACTGTAGCTCAGATGGAAAACGAAAAGATGGGCGGCGGCTCTTCCGGCACGTCTTTCCCGGGGGGCGCCGGCGGCATGAATGTGCAGAGCATGCCGGCAGCGAGCGGCATGAACAGATCGGCAGCCAGAAAGCCCACGCGCCTGCCGGAGGGGCGCGCCAGCATACCACTGGGTGAGGTCGCTGACATTCGAATAGCCACCGGCCCGCCGATGATTCGGGACGAAGACGGCATGCTCGTCGGATATGTCTACGTCGACATGGACCAAAACAAACGGGATATCGGCGGCTACGTTAACGAAGCCAAGCAGGTCGTTGCCGAGCAGGTGCCGATTCCGCCCGGGTACTATCTGAAATGGACCGGCCAGTACGAGCTACTGGAACTGATGGCCAAGCGGATGAAAGTGGTCATCCCGATCACGTTCATTCTGATTATCATCATGTTGTATCTGAATTTCCGCAACTTCACCGAGACTCTCATTGTGCTGGCTTCGGTGCCGTTCGCGCTGGTGGGGAGCATCTGGCTGATGTATTTCCTCGGCTACAACTACTCGACGGCGACGCTGGTCGGGATCATCGCGCTGGCGGGCTTGGCCACGGAGACGGGTATCGTAATGATCTTGTATCTCGACCACGCATACGAGCGACGAAAAAAGGCCGGCAGAATTCGGGACGTCAACGATATCATTTGGGCTCACATGGAGGGGACTGTTATGCGGGTGAGGCCCAAACTGATGACGGTCAGCACGACCATGATCGGCCTGGTACCGCTGCTCTGGGCCACCGGCACGGGCGCCGATGTCATGAAGCGAATCGCCGCACCGATGGTCGGCGGACTGATCAGCTCGACCTTCCTGACACTCGAAATCATTCCGGTTGTTTATACTTACTGGCGCCTCTGGCAGATCAAGCAGGAGAAGAAGAAAACGGGTCACATAGCGTGAGCGTTGTACCCATACTTCGGTTTAGAACACGCCAAAGTAAAACAGGATCGGCAATATCAAACCGGCGATCAGGGCCTCGCCGCCAATAAACCCGGAGGCCACGGTCACGTAGTTGCGTTCGTAGGTCCCGGGGGAATACTTCTGCCAGATCCAGCCGATAAGTGCGCCCAGCCCGATCGGGATGTTCAGTGTGCCGGGCAATATCAGCGCGAAGCCGAACCCGGCCGCGCTGGGGAGCCAGCGCCAGCCCATCCGATCGCGACATAGCGCTATGAGCACGCCGGCACTTGAGGCGATTACCGTCCACAGCAGCGCGCCCGGCGGGAAGGCGCTTATCCCCTTGGACATGAGCACCGCCATGTTGGCGAGCTTGAGGCCGGTCGGCGCCGCGAGACCATCGCCGCCTAATCCGTAGTGACCGATTAGTACCGGGTACATTATCGCCACTGCCGCCGCGCCTATCGGCACCGCCCAGAACTGCACCCAGGTGAGAACGCGCGGAGTCGACCCCACCAGTTTGCCGGTCTTGAAAACCTGCATGAGTCCCTCACCCTGCGAGTTGATGTTGCCGGACATTCCGGCCGCCACCAGGTTATGCCCGATATGCGGCGAGAAGGCGCGGAAAATCGCCTGCAGCGTGTTGGCCATCAGTGACACCGGGCCGTTATTGGTCTCGCCCAGCACCCGCACGCCGACCAGGATCAGGGGAAGGCCGCAAACCACAGCGGCGATGGTCTGCCAGTAGGGCATGGCGAAGTGGAGGTTTTGTATTACGGCTAACAAGATCGTGAACAGCGTGCTCATGATGATGATGGTGCGAAGGGACACATCGGTCCGCTCCTGCCCCGGCGCTTTGGCGGACCGGAGCTCACGGAACATGGTGGCTATCGAGCGCCATTTGAGCAGCACCGCGGTGAGGGCGGCGAATATCATCAGCGCGGTCGCCGGCCACATGAACCAAAGCATGACAATCGAGAAGTGATTGCCGGAGAGGTAACCGGCCATCATGCCACCGTGCTGCTGAAGAAACTCTGTCTGCGCGGCATCCAGCGTGCCCGAACCGGCCAACGCCTGCACCTGCTCCCAGTATTGGGGGGCGACCGAGTTCTGCACGATAAACATCCCGGCCTTTTCCATGACCATCGGCCCGAAAAACCAGACTACGGCCGTGCCCAACAGCATGGACATGCCCACATTCATCCCGATCAACAGGCCGGTCCCGACATTGAGGAGGCTCCATTCGATGCCGATCCGGTACCGCATGGCCAGGCCGAGATTGGCCAGCAGACCGATGGCATCGCGAAGAAACGAAACTATCGCCCCGGCCAGCGCCGCGACCCCGAGAATCTTCAGCCGAGGCCCGGCCGCCCCGCCCTGGTCGAGCACGTTTATCGTCTCCGCCGCGGCGACACCGTCGGCGAAAATCATCTCCGGATCGTCCACAAAATATCTTCGGAACATAGCCGAGAAGAACACGCCGATCGCGCCCGAACAGGCCAGCCAGGTGAACATCTCGAACGGTGTGATGCTGACTTTTACGTCGACCGATTCGTTCATGGCGAGATAACCGAACGCTGCCGCCACCACGCACATGAAAGCGGTCGAAACCGCCGATGTTGCCGCTGACTGAATGATATTGTTCTGAACCGCGTTGCGGCCGCGGGTGGCCATGGCCGTGACCGACAGAAAGATCGCCCCCAGGAAAGCGGCCAGCACGCTCATGTTCGGGCCCATGCCGAGTTTGAGGACAATGTACGGGTAGGCCATGGAGATGATGGCGGAGACAACTATGGCGCCTGTTACTGACTGCCAGGTGATTTCCGGACGGTGGGACATCGGTACCTCGCGTTGTTGTAGCGTGTTCTATCAAGGTCAATGGTACGGGGGCCGACCGCCGCAAGTCAAGGTTGAGTGCTCCTGTCTCTTGCAAGAAACTTGTGCGAGGCTTTCAACGTACGTATAATCCGTAATGATTTCCGTAAACAACCTCATCAAGCGATTCGGTTCGATTGTGGCGGTTGATAACGTCTCGTTCGATATCGCCCCCGGTTCGCTGTTCGGACTGCTTGGTCCGAACGGCGCGGGAAAGAGCACTACCATTAATATGATGGTCGGGGCGCTGGCCCCGGACAGCGGCAGCGTCAATATCAATGGTGGCGGAAATCCGCTCGAACCGTCGGTGCGCCGGGGTATCGGCAACGCCCCGCAGGCGCTGGCGATCTACGAGGACCTAACCGGCGAGGAAAACCTGACGTTTTTCGGGCGGCTCTATGGGCTTTCGGGGAAACAGCTGAGAGAGCGTGTGCAGTTCTGTCTGACCTTTTCCGGCCTGGTCGATCGCAGAGCCGATCGGGTGAGCACCTACTCAGGTGGCATGAAGCGACGGCTCAATCTGGCCTGTGCCATCGTGCATGATCCGCCGCTTATACTGCTCGATGAGCCGACTGTCGGAATTGATCCCCAGTCCCGCAACCTGATTTTCGACCTGATCGAACAACTTCGACGGGAGGGGCGTACCATTGTCTATACCACACATTACATGGAGGAAGCGCAGCGCCTGTGCGACAGGGTGGCGATAATCGACCATGGGAGGATACTCGTACTCGACACCGTGCCCAGTTTGCTGGCCCGCCACGGCGGCGTGGCGGTGGTGACGGCCGAATTAGAATTGAACCCGGCCGACGTGTCGCTGCCAGGCGTTCTTGACGGCACACGGCTTCGCTTCGAATGCCGTACTCCCTTTGAAGATGTCGCCCGCCTTCATGCGCAGGGGGTTCAGTTCCGGACGCTGACCGTGGACAGTCCGGACCTGGAATCAGTGTTTCTCAACCTTACCGGCCGGAGGCTTCGCGACTAATGCCCGTTATCATTGCCATAGCTCTCAAAGATCTTCGCCAGCTCTGGCGCGACCGGTTCGGCATGTTCTGGGTGATCGCCTTCCCGCTCCTGATGGCCCTGTTCTTTGGGTCGATCTTCTCCGGTGGCGAGGGTGGGGCACGCTCGCTCAAAATCGCCTGGGTAAGCGAAAGCGCCTCGCCCTCCGCAAAAGCTCTACGCGAGGTACTCGGCAAGTCATCGGCGCTGGCGATTCAGGACCTTCCGCTCGATTCAGCCCGTCATCTTGTTGCGTCGGGGAAACTTGTAGCTTATGTGCAGTATCTCGACAGCGCCGGAACACAAGGCGGCTTTTTCGGAATGCCTGAGGGCAACCTCAAGGTAGGTATCGATCCGTCGTGCAAAGCCGAAGCCGGTTATCTTGAGGGGCTGTTGAACCAGGCCTATTTCAGCCAGGTGCAGGAGATGTTCACGGATCGTGATCGCACCAGGAAATGGATTCAACAAGGTATCTCTCATATCGACAGCGCACCGGGAATGGCCGGCGAAAAGAAGTCGCTCTACAGGGAATCGCTGGTTCTGTTCGATAGCGTCCTGCAGGACCTGGCCTCGTCCGAAACCGCGGCCGGGAGCGGTTCCGGGTCGCCGTTCGGCCAGTTGAATCTCGAATTCGAGGATATCGCCGTGAACCGGCGAGGGCCGCGCTCCAGTTGGGAAATCACGTTTCCCCAATCGCTTCAGTGGGCGCTGATTGGTGTGGTGGCCGCCTTTGCTATCGGCCTGGTCATGGAACGTACCCGCGGCACCTATATGCGCCTAAGGCTGGCGCCGATTTCGAGAACGCAAATTCTCGCAGGGAAGGGGCTCGCCTGTTTCATGGCGGGTGTGACGGTCTGCCTCGCGCTGATGCTGTTCGGCGTGCTGGTGTTCCAGGTCAGAGTGGCGTCCTACTCGGTCCTGCTCGTGTCAATCGTCGCTGCCGGGATCTGTTTCGTGGGTGTCATGATGTTTATCAGCGTGCTCGGAAAGACAGAAAACTCGGTTGCGGGGGCCGGCTGGGCTATTCTGCTCGTGATGTCGATGGCTGGTGGCGGGATGATGCCGCTCATGTTTATGCCCGCATGGCTGGGTACGCTGAGCAGTTTCAGTCCAGTCAAGTGGAGCATCCTCGCTCTGGAAGGCGCGATCTGGCGCGGTTTCGGCTGGAGTGATATGCTTTTGCCACTTGGAATGCTGGTTACCATCGGCGTAGTCGGTTTTAGTGTGGGCGTGACGATTTTGAGGCGCCTCGAGCGATAAATCCTGCTCATTTCCCTCGACAACAAGCGCCGTCGTAACTATGCTTGTGCATTAGTTCACATTTCTTCCCGCAAATCTCGGTTAGTCGTATTCACTTAAGCCGCAGTTTGGCAACTGGCGTGCGGTGCTAAGCGCTTGTCACTCTGTCCAATCGCGCCGGAGTATGGTCGAGAGGCCGGCCTCCGCAAAACTCACACCGCGGCTTCGTTCATTCTTCGATCATGGGTGATGGTCGCCAACAGTCAGCTCGGCGCAGTCGTGCGGGCAAAACACGATTCAAGGGTCTTTGTTGCGGATTATTCTTGACACTATAGGTCCATGTTGTTTATTTTAGCATACAAATGAACAGACTCGACGCGAGTTGCAATCTGCCATTCCCAGCGCGCCGGGTACGAGCTCAAAACCCCCAGTCTCAAGGAGAATCGCATGATTCCAAGATCGCTGCTTCGTCTGGTAGTCGTGCTGGTGGTGATGGCCGTGTGGATGCCATCGCATGCCGCCACGCCAGTCATCTCCCATCACGGTCGCCTTCTGAATTCTGACGACACGCCGTTAGCCGACGGTGCATACGCTGCTACTTTCAGCCTGTGGACCGACTCAGTGGGTGGGGCTCAGCTTTGGAGCGAGCCGCAGGACATCGAGACCAAAGACGGACTCTTTTCCGCAGAACTGGGTCTCACGAACGGCTTCTTTGATGTGTTCACAGATTTCGCCCAACAGGACCTGTACCTGGAAGTTCAAGTACTGGTGAGCGGAAGCCCGGAGACTCTTCGTCCCCGGCTGCGGCTTGGAGCCGTCCCGAGTGCCTTCAGCGCAAGCAGCGTCAATGGCCAGGCCACCAATGGGCTGGCTCGGTGGCGTGGCATGGTTGTAGCGAAGCCCGGTTCGGTTACACCACATTCCTTCGTATTGCTGGATGTCGATAGCGACGCCGATGGTACGCCCGAGGTAGAAATCGAGGATGCGGTAACTGAGAACGGTGCGACTTCCAGATGGAAAGGCGGCATGAGCGGCAGCACCACCGGTACAATAAGAATGGCGGCCACGCCGGATTCGGTCGTGCAGGCCTGCGACGTGGGCGATGGCAGTTCCAGCTCAAGCATCAATATGCGGACGAGGATTAACGAACTAGAATCCAAGCTCCTGCACCTGGGTTTGATGCAAAACTCATCGGTGACTACCACATGTGATGATCTTGGCGCGCGCAAGGTAGTAGTGGCCGACGTGGACCGCGACGGGTCACCTGATCGCATTGTCTCTTCATCGTGTGATGCTACCAGCGCCAAACACGCGGTCAACACCAAAGGCACCGGCGCTCAGAGCGGACGACTGGTGTTCGTTTCCGGCTCCACCGGCGAAGGAAGCGCCGTGCACACATGCGCGATAGACGATGACGGCGACGGCTTACCCGACCAGGAAGTTGCATCTGCCGTCGTGCCGACCACGTCCAGTGTCGCGATCAACACCAAGGGGACCGGCGCCGACAAGAACCGCGTGGCAGTTACCGGCACCACAACTCTGGATTCTGCAGCCATCGCCTGTACCCACGACACTGATGATGACGGTGATCCTGAAGGGTCCGCGTCGGTCGTGATCACTCCGACGACCTCGAATGTGGCCATCAACACCAAAGGGACCGGAGCCGACAAGAACCGGATCAGCAGCACCACATATCAGGATTCGGCAGTGCAGGTCGTTGGTGCTGATTTGGATGGGGACGGCATTTTCAATGGTACCGTTTGGCAAAAAGTCGACAGTTCAGAAACTGCCATGGCGATGGTGGTCGATGTCGACGATGACGGCACGCCGGATGTCGGATCATCGTCAAATGCGACACAGTCCAGGTCAATCCTGAAGACGTTCTTCGAGCGGGGCGACAGGCCAACGCAGAGTCAAATTGTCGATTCCGCCGATGAAGCTGGTGCTCGCATGGCCATCAAGACCAAGGGTACCGGCGCCCAAAGGATGGTTGCGAGCGCGACGGATGCGTCGACGGCCAGCACGGTATGTGCTGTTGATCTCAATAATGACGGCACCGATGATTACAGTGCGACCACCACTAGCAGCAGCACTTCAACAGAGTACAAGCTTCAATCCGGCTTTATCTACGCCACCCAGCCGTCATCAGCCCGAATCGTAGTGGATAGCGCGGCCGGGCCCAGCATCTCTCTCGAACAGAATGGGACAGTGATCCATGTTATGAATGGCGATGGTAGTATCCTTCGCAACAGCGTCGGTACGGTAGCAGCACAGATTGGCACAAACGGAGAGGCGTATTTCCAATCAAAAGTCGGTATCGGTGTGGCCGCGCCATCGGCAGCCATTGAGGTAGCCGGAGGGGCCTATTGCAACGGTACGAATTGGGTCAATGTCTCGGACGCTGACATAAAAGAGAACTTCCAGCCGGTGGACGGGGAAAAGATTCTCGAAAAGATCGAGCAGCTCCGTATCACACAGTGGAACTATAAGAACGAGTCGGACGAGGTCACGCATATCGGCCCGACCGCCCAGGATTTCAAGGAAGTGTTTGGCGTAGGCGCCAATGACAAGACGATTTCGACTATTGATCCGTCCGGTATCGCGCTGGCCGCGGTCAAGGAACTGCGGAAAGAAAACCAGGAACTCAAGGCCCAGGTGGCCGAATTGAAGAAGCTAATCGAAGAAATCGCGTCCAAGAAGTAAGCAGACGGAGCGTGCCATGATGCGTTCAAGATCACTATCCATTCTGACGCTGGGGCTGGTGCTGGCTGCGTCCAGCCTGTTCGCCACCGGGGAGAAAATCCCCTGGCAGACGATCTCATCGGGTGGCGGAGTCGGTTTGTCCTCGACAAACTACCTGCTCAACGCCACGGTCGGCCAGACCGCCGTCGGCTGGAGCACGTCGACCAACTACAAGCTGCATTCCGGCTTTCAGCAGGTGTTCAGCCTTACCGGCGGCGGCTGTTGTGTGGCGAGAGTCGGCGATGCCAACAGCAGCGGCGAGGACGAGCCGACTATCGGCGACGTGACTGTGATGATCGACGCCAAGTTTATCACCGGCACGTGTGACGGTGTGTTGAACTGTCTGCCTGAGGCGGATATCAATCAATCGGCCACGGGCGAGCCGACTTGCGAGGACGTTTCCATCGGTGATATCACCTACCTGATCGACTACTTGTTTATCACCGGCCCGTCGCTGGGGCTGCCGGACTGTTCTTAGTCAGTGATGCCGGGTTTCGCGTTCAATTGGAGAATGCGCGGAACCCGACGGTGTCTCTCACGTGAGAATACTCGCAATCCCACCCGCAAGCGGGTGGGCCACCGAGGTCGGGCTGTTACGCGAGACTTCTGTCAACATCGTGCCCGGCCCCGCGCAGGAGCGCGGGGTCCTCATCTGCCGGCGGCTTTATAACAGGGCCCGGCAGATGTCCTCATCTGCCGGCGGAGGGCAGGACCTCACGCAAGTGGCATCTCGATCCCACGCGCAAGCGGGTGGGGCTCCTGGCACCGGGACGTCTGACTTTCCTGATCCACGTTACTACCCGCTTGCCTTCCGACCCGGCAGTGTGGTTTCAATCAGCGTGCGTTCATAGTGCCGAACTTCCACCAAATACTTTGCCGGACAACAGCTTACAACGACAGGATCTATCTGGTCAGGAGTATAGCTTGGCTAGGCGGCCGCGACTGGAAGGGACGCATGAGCAGCGCCACGAAAGCGACGGGCTAAGCAAGGGCACTTTGGAGGATGGCGGCCCAAGAAATCGCTTGCGGCAGGGGGAGAAACGTAATATATTCAATTAATTGATTGAATAGTTGAGGATAATACGGTGTCCGTTGCACGAGAGACTAAGGACAGACTTTACGCCCAGTTCGCCCTCCTGGGCCGCGCCCTATCCAGCCCCAAGCGCCTTGAGCTTCTGGACCTGTTGTGTCAGTCCGAAAAGACCGTCGAGGTACTGGCCCAGCAATCATCGATGTCAATAGCAAATACCTCGCGGCACCTGCATGTCCTTCGAGTGGCTCGATTGGTCGACGGCCGAAAAGATGGCGTATTTGTCTACTACCGTCTGGCTGATCGCGAAGTGTGCCGATTCTTTCGCACCCTGCGCGAGATCGCCCAGAGGCGGCTCGCCGAAATCGATCGCATCATAGCTGATTACTTTGACGACTCGCCGACCCTTCTGCCGGTTGAGCGCAGGAGGCTGCTGAAGCAGGCGAAAGCCGGTGAGGTTGTCATTCTTGACGTTCGGCCTGTCGATGAATTTGCGGCCGGTCACTTGCCGCACGCGGTATCGGTGCCCCTGTCAGCGCTTAAAAAGCGTCTGAAAGAGTTCCCTCCCGACAAAAAGTTTGTCGCGTACTGCCGTGGGCCGTACTGCGTACTTGCTCAAGAGGCCGTTTCGTATCTTCGGTCAAAAGGACTGGAAGCCACCCGACTGAAGGATGGAGTCGCTGAATGGGAAGAGGCCGGCATGCCGGTCGAAACAGGGTAGTTCACTCGGCAAGAAAGGAAGTTGTAGACCCGAGATAGGAGAAACATGAAAATACTCTTGCTGCTGAATGACCCGCCCTACGGCACAGAGCGCTCGTATAATGCGTTGCGGCTGGCTGTCTCGCTTAGCAAAAGGGAGGGTATCGAGTTGCATGTATTCCTCATGGCGGATGCAATCGGCTGCGCTATGAAGGGCCAGAAGACACCGTCAGGCTACTACAATCTTGAGCGGATGATCAGGAGCCTGGTGTCGACCGAGATACCGGTCGGCGTATGTGGATCGTGCGCAGATGCCCGGGGCATTGCGGAAAGGGACTTGCTCGACGGAGTTCATCGTAGTTCCATGGAAGAACTCACCGACTGGACGATCTGGGCGGACAAGACCATTGTATTCTGAACTCGTTCAGAAAATACCGGCTGCCGGATAGAATAAGATGACTCACTCCAAGACAGTATTGATATTGGGCGGCGGTGTCGGTGGACTTGTGGCCGCCAATGAACTGAGGCAACTACTCCCTTGGCATCACCGAATCATTCTCGTGGAGCGCAACGAGAATCATGCCTTTGCCCCCTCATTCCTGTGGGTGATGACAGGCCACCGTCGCCCCGGTAGGATTACTCAACCCGTGAAAGTTCTGCTTCGATCTGGTGTCGACTTTCTCCGGGCCAATGTTCTCGCCATCGACAGCACGCGGGCGCAGGTCGAAACCGACCAAGGCGTGCTGGCCTATGACTACCTGATTGTCGCGCTTGGCGCCGAGCTGGCCCCGGGTGAAGTCCCGGGATTAGCTGGGGTGGCACACACGTTTTATACACTGGACGGCGCCGGCAGGCTGCACAACGCACTCAGAGAATTTTGCTCGGGCAGAATTGCGGTTGTAGTCGCTGCGTTGCCATACAAGTGCCCCGGCGCGCCCCTTGAAGGAGCTATGCTGATAGCCGATTTTTTCAGTCGATGCGGGCGCCGGGCTGCCGTGGAAATCGATCTGTTTACTCCGGAGTCTCAGCCGATGCCGGTAGCCGGGCCGCTCCTGGCCAATGCGGCGTCCGCAATGCTCGCTGCGAGAAAGATCAGGTATCACTCACTTCATCAGCTTCAATCCGTAGACGGCGTAAATAAGCAGATGCTGTTCGCAGACAAGGGCGCCATTCCCTATGATCTTCTTGTGGCGATCCCGCCGCATCGAAGCCCGGACGTTATTCGGAAATCTGTGCTGGCTAATGAGACTGGATGGATACCGGTCGACAGGTTTTCCATGGTAACCAAGGTAGACAACGTCTACACTATTGGCGACGTGACGTCGATTCCGATACCGGGCCGATGGAAACCGGAGGTTCCTCTTATGCTTCCCAAGGCAGGAGTATTCGCACATGCCCAGGCGTTAGTAGTCGCACGTCGAGTCGCGGGAAGCATCACAGGACGTGAGTCGAATGTGAGTTTCTGTGGTGACGGTTACTGCATGCTTGAAGCCGGTGCAGACCTTGCCGGGTTCGCATATGGCAACTTTTTTGCAGAACCTTCTCCGGAAGTAAAACTAAAGAAAATTGGAAAGGCCTGGCACGTCGGCAAAATACTGTTTGAGAAATGGTGGCTGGCCCCGCATGGGATTCGTAGAACAGCGTACAGGTATGGCCTTCTTCTGGGTGGAAAGATCATGGGCGCCCGATCGATGATCTGACAGGCCCGAGCGTGCGATTGCGGAGCGACGTATTCGCCTTGGGAAATAACGTCGGGTTCTACCAAGTGAGTTTCGTTTACCCGGAAGGTGCAGGGGAACGCGATGGCCTCTTGTTTGTTATTCGACAAAGACTTAGCTAGATTGACTGCAATCACGACATAATTTTTGAATCATTCGAAGCACATTGTCATCTAATCTGGCAAACGTGGCTAAACGGCACGAGGATAGTACATGGCAAAAGCTCTGACTAACTTTTCGATCCGGCACCCCTGGTGGGTAATCGGTATCGCGTCGGTAATCACCGTCTTCTTCGCGGTTCAGTTCCTTAACATGAAGATCGACACCGATCCCGAGAACATGCTCGCCGAGGACGAGCCGGTGCGTCTGTTCGAGCACCAGACCAAGGACGAGTTCGGCCTGGCCGATTTTATTGCGGTTGGGGTCGTGCACGAGGCCGGGGCGTTCACTCCTGAGACCCTCAATCGCCTCTATAATATCACCGCTGAGATTCAGGATATCGAGGGGGTAGTGGTTGACGACATCATGGCGCCGTCGACAGTCGACGATATCAAGCAGGGCGAGGGTGGCACGCTCGTGGTGGCGCCGCTCATGGAAAGTGAAATCACAACTCAGGAGGAGGCCGACTATATCCGGAGCCGGATCAACGCCAACCCGATATTCCGCGGCAAGTTGGCCGGTGAGGACGGCAAAGCGGTTGCGATCATGGTGCCGATCGAATCCAAAGACATGTCGCACCGGATAGCGGGGGAGATTCGTCAAATCATCGACAAATACAAGGGCGACGAGGAGTATCATATCGCCGGACTACCGCTGGCCGAGGATTCGTTCGGCGCAGAGATGTTTGTCCAGATGGCTTACAGCGCGCCGGCCGCCATGCTGATCATCTTCCTGCTGCTGCTTATGTTCTTCCGCAACCTGCGGATTGTCCTCGCGCCGATGGTGGTGGCGATGATGTCAACGATCTGGGCGATGGGGCTTCTGATCCTCACCGGCAACACGGTGCATATCATGTCGTCGATGATTCCGATCTTCCTCATCCCCATCGCGGTATTGAATTCGATCCACATCATATCGGAGTTCCACGATCATTACAAACGTTACAAGCACAAGGACGCGACCATCCGTCACTCTATCGGCGAGCTGTTCATGCCGATGCTGTTCACGTCGTTGACTACAATCGCCGGCTTTCTCTCGCTCGCGCTGACCCCCATTCCACCGGTACAGGTATTCGGCATATTCGTGGCGTTCGGCGTGCTGGTGGCGTGGTTTTTGTCGCTGACACTCAACCCGGCGATCGGGATGCTGATTCCGGACAAGACTCTCAGAGACTTTGGCGCGTCGGATGACGAGCACGGTTTGCTGGCCAGGATCATGCACGGTTTCCGGAGCTTTTCATTCAATTGGAGCAAGACGATTATCTATGGTTCCGCGGCGCTGGCGGTGGTGGCGGCGGTGGGTTTGTCGCTGATCGTGGTGAACGACAACCCGGTCAAGTGGTTCAAGCAATCGCATCCGATCCGTATTGCCGATGCCGCCATGAACAGGCACCTGGCCGGGACATACTTGAACTATCTGGTATTCGAAAGCCCTGATGATGACGCCATGAAGAACCCCGCGATGGTGCGTTATATCGAATCAATGCAGCGGGAACTGGCCGTCGACGAGAATGTAGGCTCGACAACCGGCCTGCCGGACATAGTGAAGAAAGTGCGCTACGAGCTTTATGGCGGGGATTCGACCAAAGCCAGTCTGCCGGAATCGCAGGACGAAATCGCCCAGATGCTGTTTCTGTTCGAGATGTCGGGTGGCGACCCCGATGACCTGTTCAAGTTCGTAACCTCGAGCTACAACAAAGCGAATCTCTGGGTAGTGATGAAAAACGGCGACAACATGTCGGTCAGCCGAGTGGTGGAGCGCGCCGAGCAGTACATGGCGAATCACCAGCTTCCGAGCGGGGTGGAGGCCGAATGGGCCGGCCTGCCGTACATAAATATCGAATGGCAGCGCCAAATGGTTACCGGCATGCGCTCGTCACTGCTGGGTTCCTATGTGACCGTTTTGATCATGATGGTTTTCCTCTTCCGGTCACTGCGTTGGGGATTGATTTCGATGTTACCGCTGACCTTGACGATAATGGCCATCTATGCTTTTCTCGGCTACGTGGGCAAGCCGTACGACATGCCGGTGGCGGTGCTTTCGTCGCTCACGCTCGGCCTTTCGATTGACTTCGCGATTCATTATATCGAACGGTTGCGTATGATCCATCGCCGGACGCACGACTTTCAACAGTCATTTCATGAGATTTTTGAGGGTACCGGCCGGGCGATCGGCCGCAACGTGCTGGTGATAGCGATCGGCTTTGTGCCGATGCTGTTCTCATCGCTGGTGCCGTACATCACGGTTGGGTCGTTCTTCCTGGCCATAATGATCGTTTCCGGACTGGTTACGATGCTGCTCTTGCCGGCTATAACACGGCAATTTCACGGTGCGCTGCTGCGGCTACAGGCCAGGTCGAAATCTGCTGCTGTCGCCGAACCGCAGCCGAGTGGGAATTGAATGCAACACACCTTGCAGGTCGGCTGTTGTGGACATCTGCCGGACACGGAGTGGCTAATATTGATGATATGAGAACACAAGGAGTAATGGTAATGAAAGGACTACGACAGGCCCTTGTAATCGCCCTGATCAGCGTGTTAACCGGCGCAACCACCCAGGCGCAAGACGCCACCGAGATCATGAAGAATTCGCATCTGGCCTACTACTATGCCGGCGATGACGGTCTGGCCGAGGTCAACATGAAGTTGATCGACAAAAACGGCAAAGTGCGCGATCGCGAATTCAGCATGTTGCGGCTCGACATTGAAGAAGGCGGCAATCAGAAGTACTATACTTATTTTCGGAAACCGTCTGATGTCTCCCGTCTCAGCTTCATGGTGCACAAGTCCGCCGACGGCAACGACAAGCGGTGGATCTACGTACCCGCGGTCGATCTCATCAAGCCGATCTCAGCCGATGACAAGAACTCGAGCTTTGTCGGCTCCGATTTCACCTACGAGGACGTCTCCGGCCGTCACTGGACCGAGGACGAGCACAAGCTGATCGGCGAGCAGGAGCTCGACGGCAAGCCGGTGTATGTGATCGAATCCGTACCAAAGCAGGAGTACAAGGGGTTTGCCCGCAAGGTGTCATATATCGACAAGGCCGGCCTGCTCCCGCTCAAAGAGGAATACTTCGACAAGAAGGGAACGCTGGTACGGCTGTTCCATGCCGACCGGGTTGATACGATCGAGGGGATTCTCACGGTCACGCTTCGCACCATGGAGGATGTCAAGAAGGGAAGCAAAACGACAGTCGAGTTCGCCAGTATCGATTACAACCTGGGCCTGACCGACGACATCTTCACCGAGCGTTATCTGAAAAACCCGCCGCGCCAGTTTGTAAAGTAAAGCGGGGCTGATGATGCGACAACTCGCCTTATTTCT
The DNA here is from genome assembly GCA_040752815.1 of Candidatus Zixiibacteriota bacterium. NCBI lineage: Bacteria > Pseudomonadati > Candidatus Zixiibacteriota > Candidatus Zixiibacteriota bacterium. The sequence continues at coordinate 17,996 of JBFMGC010000019.1, read as the reverse complement.
TGCTGGGCTGCTGATGATCTCGGCAGCCCCGGCCCCCGCTCAAGTCACGTTCGACGGCTTCCTCCAGGGGCTCTATGGCGGCCGTCTGGATAAGAACAACCCGACTGCCACCGAACAGACGGCGTCGGAAACCCGCCTTCAGTTGCGCGTGCAGCACACCGGCGCGAGCGGCGAGTTTTTCGGGCGGCTTGACTTTGTTTTCGACGGCGCCGATACCGCGTCGTACGATTGGGAGCTTCGCGAGGGGTATCTGAAATTCCGCCTCGGCAGCCGGTTCGATTTCAAGGTCGGCCGCCAGGTGCTGACCTGGGGGACCGGCGACCTGATCTTCATCAACGATGTCTTCGCCAAGGACTACCGCTCGTTTTTTGTCGGTCGCGATGACCAGTATCTCAAAGAGCCGCAGAACGCCCTTCGATCGGAATACTACAGTCCGCTGGGCGAACTAACGCTGGTCTGGTCGCCCCGTTTCGAGCCGAACCGCCTGCCCACCGGTGATCGCCTGAGCTACTATAACCCGTTTGTGCCAGGGATAGTAGGCACCGGGCTGTCGCCCCTGTATTACTTCGATCCGCCCCAGCCGGAGCCGGAATTCAAGAATGCTGAAATCGCAGCCCGGCTAAGCCGCGATATCGGCGGATTCAACGTGTCGCTGTACGCTTACCATGGCTTCTACAAAAACCCGATGGGCGCTTATGTCGTCATGGTCGACAACGCGCCGCAATTCGTCCCATACTATCCGAGACTCAACGTGTTCGGCGCGTCGGCGCGCGGAACTCTCGCTGGAGGCGTGCTCTGGACCGAGGGTGGGTATCTCGACTCACGCGATGACCGCGATGGCAAAAGTCCGCTCGTGCCCAACTCGTCGGTGACCGGCCTGCTCGGATTCGAACGCCAGGTGGCCACCAACCTTACCGCTAATATCCAGTGGCAGCTCGACTATATGACCGACTATGACAAATTCTCCGCGCAGCAGCCCCAGGGAGTGTTCGTACGCGACGAGGTCCGCCACCTGTTGACGAGCAGAATCACCAAGCTGGCCATGAGCGAGAATCTGACCCTGTCCGCATTCGGTTTCTATTCGCCCACCGACGAAGATATTTATGTCCGCCTGTCCGCCGCCTATAAATACACGGACGAGATTACGATCGCAGCTGGAGGGAACCTCTTTGCCGGCCGACACGAGAACACCGATTTCGGCCAGTTCCAAAAAAACGACAACGTGTATTTGAAACTTACCTATAACTATTAGCTGTTACTCAGGCGAAAAAAGGAGATCCAATATGTCGGTAGAAAGCGCTGTCAGACTTCTGGCCGGGACGTTTGTAGCGGTCTCGCTGCTGCTGTACTACTTCGTTTCCCCCTGGTATCTGCTGTTGGCGGCTTTTGTGTCGTTTAACCTGATCCAGTCGTCGTTTACCGGCTTTTGCCCTGCGGAAATGATCTTCCGGAAAGTCCTGCCTGCCAGAGAAAGAACCGGCGGCGCCTCGGCGCGATAGCGGCAGCCCTGTGGGCCGGGCGGAATCGGTTTCGTATCCGCGGCCGGCCTATACTCAGCCTTCTAAATTCGGGGCTTTGCCATGCCGATAAGAAAGGTATGGATACCATGCCTAACTCTCGTCTATTCATGGCCTTGACGGCTGTGATTGCGATCGGCGGTACGTTTTTGGTCGGCTGCAACAGCTCGCCGACCGGACGCGACAATGTCGCCGACTATCGCGTAGAGGGTGCTCTCATACAGGAGATGAACGCCAACTACGCTTTCGCGGCAGCACAATTCCGGCGCAACGATACGATTGTCACCAACGCATCGTTGCGGTTCGCCGGCTCGACAATGGTCTTTTTTCCGTACTACCTGAATACGTTTAATCATGGGGTGGATTCGGCCTACCTGGCTCTGGTCAGTCCGGCGTCAGCAAATGCGGGTACCGAGACGTACTTTCGCTTGGCCGATAACACCAGGTTTGTGGACAGCGTCCTGACGCAGATTGTCGATACCTTTTCGATTACCGACAACATCGATCCGGCCAACCACCAGCTCCAGGGCGCGGGACAGGTGTCGCTCGAATGGACGGCGTCATCGTTCGCCCAGGGTTACATCCTGGCGGCGGTAAAGGCGAATCGGGCGTACACTGGCACGGGATACAGCGCCCTGGCGGCCACCACCGGCACGGCCGGCACCATTCCGCCCGAGGCATTCATCGACACGGTTACCGATCTGCCCGATACGGGGCTGTACAACATTTACGTCTACGCCTTCCGCGGCTCACCCGACAGCACTCTGGCCGGAGAGTTCCTGCCGGTACCGCTGCCGATTCAGCTCGCCGACAACATCGACCGCACCGACATCACCGGCAGGTTCGGGACGATTGCGGTTACGCTCAAGGACACGATCCGAGTCGTAACCGCGCCGTGAAGCGACTAACGTGCGCGGCAGACCTCCTGGTCTGCCCGGACAAAAGCGGAACAAGGGGCAGACGAGTATCCGTCTGTGGCGGACCGCCCGCAGGGCGTGCAGGATGCGACGATACGAGTGCATCTCATAAACTCCACCCACCGTCCGCCTTAGGCGGAGTGGACCACCACCACCGCATTTTTGTTGCCCGATCAGTCGCACCGCCCTACGTTCGCGACATGACCGATATGGATGCGCTCATTCGGCAGCTCAAACAGCTCGACACGGAGAAGGTCAACCCGGACACGATTGATATTGATCGCCTCTCGCCGTTCGAGATCGCCCGGAAGATCAACGCCGAGGATAAGAAAGTCGCCGCGGTGGTCGAGAGCGCGCTGGATTCACTGGCGAAAGCTGCGGAGATGTACGCGCAGACGCTGCGCAGCGGTGGCCGAGTGTTCTATGTCGGTGCCGGTACGTCCGGTCGGCTCGGCGTGCTCGATGCCGCCGAGTGCCCGCCGACTTTTGGCACTGATCCGAATCAGATAATCGGGGTCATATCCGGCGGGTATGAGACACTGGTGCTGTCTAAAGAGGGAGTCGAGGATAACCGTGATGCGGCATCAGGAGACCTCCAGAAGCAGAAGCTCACTCAGCACGACTTTGTGATCGGGATTGCGGCGTCGCGGAGGACACCGTACACACTCGCGGCGCTCGAGTATGCCCGTTCAGTCGGGTGCAAGACCGCGTTTATCATCTGTAATCGCGCCGCCGATCTCGAGGTCAAACCGGACGTTTTGATTGAATTGCCGGTCGGCCCGGAGGCTGTCACCGGATCAACCCGCATGAAATCGGGCACGGCGCAGAAGATGGCGCTGAATATCATCTCGACCACTGCGATGGTTTTGCTCGGCAAGACCTACGGCAACCTGATGATCGACCTTCAGGCCCGCTCCGAAAAGCTGGCTGCCCGTTCACGAAAGATACTGATGGAACTGTCGTCGATTACTCTGGCCGACGCCGAAGAACTGCTGCGTCGATCCGGCGGCTCGGTCAAGCTGGCGATTGCGATGCACTGGCTTCGCTGCGACCGTGACGAAGCGGAGCGCCGATTGCAGCAGGTGGGGGGATTCTTGACGAGACTTGATAGAGTGTAGGTCGGGACCCGCCCGTGGCGGGTGGTCCCGACACTTCGTGCGTGGTAGACGTTCTCGTCCACTGTGATCCAGTGCGCAGCGTAGACGACTACACGGCACTACCCCAGCGAGACTCTAGCGATTGCCTTTCAACTTACATCTGGACTCAGCAGAACATTATCGGAACACGCTGTACCGGATGGTACAGGTTCCACGCGTGGCCATCCTCAACGCTCCGTTTTCTAACTGATTAACCTGCAATGAATTAAGATGGTGGACGAGTCGCGGCACGCGCCTTGATGAACCACGGCCAGCGAAATCGAGGTACAAGACCCTGTCGAAAGGAGAACAGATACGATGTACAAAAAACTGGTCTTATCGCTGATGGCAGCCGCGCTTGCGGTCTGGGCTGCGGGCTGCTCCGACAACCCGGTCCAGAACGACAACAACCAGGCGGTTGCGGACGAGTTCGGCGGCTACACGGCGACCGATGAATCCCCGGCGTTCGGTGACGCGTCGCTGACCGCGGCTGAGGCCGAGGAAGAGGAGATCGATGATCCGATCCTGGCTGTCCCGTCAGTGCAGGAAGTTGTCAACGATGTTGACGCCGGCATTTTCCATTTCCGCGCAGTATGGGGCAGGATACCGTACGATTCCACTGTGACTGTTGCAACCGATTGGACCGGCTCGCTCACTATTTCCCGCGGCGCGATTGTCCTCAGAAGGCTAATCAGGTTCGAGCTGAATCAGGATACCTATCTGCCGCGAACCGATCGCAAATTGCTTGAGTGGGTCTCGTTTACGACTGTCCACAACGACGGTATTGCGGTCGACATATTTGTGCCGCCGGTACGACCTGAGATTGACAGTAGCTGGGTGCCCGATGGAATGGGTGATTCCACTCTTGTGGTAGACACGATCTTTGCTGAACCGGTGACTTTGACCTTCGCCACCGGGCCGTATACGCGGACCTTCACTTTGCCCGAACTTGCGGCGCTCCAGGAGATCGTCTCCCTGGATGACGGCAACAAAGTAGCGTTTCATTCGATTCAGATGCTGCGCCAGGTATGCCCGCGCGGCATGCTGGCCGGGCGGTGGGGCTACGACGAGGCCGGCAACGGCGTGTTCCGTGGAATGTGGATGTCCGCACTGGGCCGGGTGACCGGCTATCTTGAGGGGCGTTTCGGCCAGGACGATCAGGGGGCGAAGGTCTTCTTTGGCAAGTGGATTGATCGCGACGGCCGATTCGAGGGGTTGCTTCGCGGGGTCTGGGGCCACGGCTTTTGGGCTACTCCCGAGGAGATTGAGCAACGCCGTGCGGGCGGCTGGTTTATGGGCAGGATTTTCGACGCCAACGCAAACCCAATCGGTGTCCTGGGCGGACATTTCGGCTCCGCGCCGGATTACCAGGGCGGCTGGTTCCAGGGTCGCTGGAAGCTGGATTGCCCCAGGATCATGGGGATGGACGATGACAGAGGCATGATGGAAGATGGTTTCGGTGCCCGGCCGGGGTTAGGAGACTAAACTTAAGTCCCTGCACATTATAGAGAAAGTCGGTCCGGTTTGCGGGACCGGCTTTTTCTTTTGGAACTTGGCGCCTGGATGGGAAACCTTATTACAGGTAGCGGTGTTAGAAAAAGTGGGAACAGTTCGTATCCCTCCTGTCTCTGTCCTTGTGGACAGTCGCGTACCGGGCGGGGCTTGGCGGAGCCCCTCCCGGATCATTTTTTTATAGCTGATTGCTGACGGTCTGAATTAGTGAATCCACCGGATACTGGCGGTAGAGGGCGTCACGGATCTCGTGGTAAATATCCAGGGCTTCCTGTTTCTTGGTGCGCTCGGGCTGGGCCGCCAGGATATTGGCCAGATTCAGTCGCATGGCTGGGTTGGGCGGGTCGGCGCGCTCGGCTATCGGCCGCATGAGCGCCTCGGCCGGTCGGTGCTGGCCTGAGTAAGACAATAGCAGGGCCTTGTTGACCACGAACGGGTCGAGCGGGCCGAATTTTGAGATGGCGGAATCGAGAATCTCGAACGCCGCCCTGAGCGAGTCGTACCGGGCGGCCCAGGTAGCCGCCTGAAGGTAAATCGCCTGATTCTCGGTGCCGTACTGGATTGCTCGACGAGCGTGGAAAAAGGCCCGCCCCGGTTGATTGTTCTTCATCCACAGGTCGGCAAGTTGCTCGTTCCAGTCCTCCTGTTTGTCACCCAGGCGGATCATGGTCTCGATGGCGTTAATAGCGTTCTGCCAATCACCGAGCGCAACCGCCACCTCGCGAATCTGCTCGTTGAGGGCGCGGTCATCAGGGTAAGTCAAATCGGCCCGCTTGAAATAGTAGATTGCCGAATCGAGGCGGTAATCGGAGCGGTAGGCGCGGGCCACGCCGATCAGCGATTCTTTGTCCCTGCCGTCAATCTTCAAAGCGCGGAGAAAGTACTCCCTCGCTTTGAAGTACTCTCTCTTTTCCAGCGCCCGCTTGCCGGCGGCACGGAGGTTCTCGAGAGACTCAGACTCGCCGCAACCGGTCAACCCGAGCGCCGTCGCTAGAAAAAATGCTGCCAGGAACCGTTTTGTCATACGCATACACCACGCGGTGTGAATAATAGCAAAATAGTCAGCTCTGTTCAATATACCGCCCACTCAAGTTGCGGTTTCCGCCCGGGGTTCGGTTCGTGTTGACAGGCCCCGGCGACCGAGTAAATTGAACCATGATCGATTTGTCGGCCTATTCCACCACTACGCGGGTACTGGCGCTGGCGCATTTCTGTGGAGTGACCCCGAGGCTGTTCGAGGCCCTCCTGCGGCGGTTTCGGACTCTCGACGCGGTATTCAGCGCCGATCTGGGCCAGCTGCTCGAAATCGAAGGGCTTGGCCGGCGACAGGCCGAGCAGCTCGAACATGCATCGGAGCAACTGTCTCACGCCGAGGCGATGGTGCGCTCGCTCCGGGACCGGGATATCCGTCTGGTGACCCGGTTCGACGAGGCCTATGGACGCCTTTTATTCGAGCTGCACGATCCGCCGTCGCTGTTGTACCTGCGGGGCCATTCAATCGACCCGGATAAGCGTACAATCGCGGTGGCTGGAACTCGGCAGGCCAGTTCCGAGGGCTTGGAGTTGACTTCCCGATTGGTCAAGGAACTGGTCAGGTATGAAATCCAGATAGTAAGTTCGCTGCTGGGTGGGGTCGATACGGCGGTTCATCTGGCGGCGCGCAGCGCCGGTGGGCGGTCGTTTGCTGTTATCGACTGCGGGCTCGATCAGATCGGCCAGGGCGAGGGCATTCCGGTAGCCATCGACATCTTGCAGACGGGTGGAGTAATATCCGAGTATGCCCCCAACGTCACGGCCGGGACAAAAACTATGACCGAATCCAACCGCCTGATTGTCGGCCTGGTTCAGGCGGTGGTGGTTACCGAGTTCTATGGCGATTCAACACGAACGCTCGATCTGCTTCGCGCCTGCCGCGATATCGGCAAACTGGTCTTCCTGTTGATCGATCCTCGTTACGGCGCCCTTTCCGATGCGCCCGGGCTTAGGCAGGCTCACGAGTTCGGGGTTATCCCGATCACTGGTTTCGACAAAATCGATGATGTCGTGAAATCACTCGTCTGATGGGGATGTTGGTGGTCGACGAATATACAACCATTGATCATGCCGATCGCGCTGAGATCAAGGTAAAAGGCTCGCGATTCATCGCGGAGGCATTTCAGGTCGTGTCAGAGGAAGAGACTCTGACAAGACTCGAGTCGGTTCGCAAGCGCGAATTCCAGGCGACTCATCACTGCTATGCGTACGTGCTCGGTGCGCCGGTCGCATCTCAGTTCAAGTATTCCGACGACGGCGAACCGAGCGGCACCGCCGGCAAACCGATTTACGATCTGATAATCGGGCGCAGTCTGACCAACGTGCTCGTTGTCGTAACGCGGTATTTCGGAGGCACGAGATTAGGCACCGGCGGACTGGCACGCGCCTATTCGGATGCCGCCCGGGCGGTTCTGGACAGGTCGGGGACGCGAATTAACTACATGACCTGTAGATTTCGCTGTGAAATCGAATTCTCGTTTTATGATTCATGGCAACGCGAACTCCGTCGCCTGGGAGCATATACGGTTGACGCCAGGTTCTCGGATCGCGTAACTTTGGTCATCGATGTTCGCAGGAGTGGCGCCGCAGAATTGGCCGAAAGCCTGGCGGAGTTGACATCGGGAAAGGGCCTGCTTGAAGAAATCGACGCATAGACATCGCCGGGCGCGACCGATCGATTGTCTCGGCCTGGGGATCATGCCGCTCGATTTCCTGTTCGAGATACCGGACTACCCTCCGCCCGGAGGTAAGCGCGACGCCTCGGCGCTGACTATCCAGGGAGGCGGACCGGTCCCCAACGCCCTGGTGGGACTCCAGCGGCTGGGGCACACGACCGCGCTCATCACGGCGGTCGCCGACGACGTGCCGGGATGGCTGGGGGTTGACGAAATCACGCGCGAAGGAGTCGACAACCGTTTTGTCGTCTGGAAACAGGGATCGTCTCTGATGGCGGGGGGATTTGTCGAGAAGGGGACCGGCCGACGGACTATCGTACTGCACCGCACACTGAGGGTGACGCCTCGCGACGTAGTAACATCGCGTCTGCCCGTGCCGCGTCTGATCCATCTTGACGGGCGTGATCTGGAGGCGTGCATAAAACTAGCGCGCTGGGGTAGGCAGAAGGACGTGCCGATCTGCTTTGATATCGGCTCAATGCGGAACGATGTCTCACCAATCCTGCCGCTGGTGGACCACCTGGTGGTGGCGGATTCGTTCGCTTTGCCGTTCACTCGCGCAAGCACCGCTCGTCAGGCGATCGAGCGCCTGAGGAAGCGCTGTTCCGGCACGATAGTTGTCACCGAGGGCACCAGGGGGTCAATTGGCTGTGAAGATGGTGTCGTAGTGACCCAACCCGCTTATCGAGTTCGCAATGTCGATACGACCGGCGCCGGCGACGCCTACCACACCGGGTATCTCTATGGCCTGTTGCACGGGTACGATCTGGCTGCGCGAATGCACATTGGAGCGGTTATCGCCGCGCTTAAGTGCACCAGGCCGGGAGCGCGCGCGGGCGCGCCGACCTGGCGCGAAATCCAGGCGTTTCTGCGTAAGAAGCCGAGGATCTATGCTTGAAACACTGGCACAACTCGATACCCGCCTCTTCCTGTTTTTCAACATCACTCTTGCCAACCCGGTGACTGACTTTGTCATGCCGATTATTACGTCTGACTGGCTGCTCCGAATTCTATATGCAGTCGCTGTAGTACTGCTCCTGATCTTCGGCAACACTCGCATGCGATGGCTCGTGCTCTTCTCCATCGTAGCGGTCGCCCTGACCGATCAGCTCTCGGCCGGGCTGCTCAAGCCGGCGATTGGTCGTCTCCGCCCCTGTCAGGTGCTGGACAACATCAACCTGCTGGTTGCCTGTGGGGGCGGCAAATCGATGCCGTCATCGCACGCGGCCAACTCATTCGGACAGGCTGCGCTTTTCGGCTTGGTGTACCCGCGCCTCAAGTGGGCGTTGCTGATGTTCGCAGCGCTGATAGCGCTAAGCAGGGTCTTTGTGGGTGTACACTACCCGTTCGACATTTTAGTGGGGGCTGTACTCGGTTTGGGGGTGGGATTTGTCGTGGCACTCGCAGCCCGCCGTTACCTTGGCAAGAAGCCAGGAATGGTTTGAGGGACCGCAGCCATGGCAGTTCGGATCGAAGTTGTGCTGGGCGACATCACCGCGACTAATACCGAGGCAATTGTCAACGCCGCCAACAATCACCTGTGGATGGGTTCAGGAGTGGCCGGGGCGATAAAGAAAAACGGGGGCGAGGTAATCGAGCAGGAAGCGATGGCCAAGGGCCCGGTCATACCGGGTGAGGCCGTCTTCACCGGCGCGGGCCGGTTGCCATTCAAGTATGTCATTCACGGCGCGGTGATGGGCCAGGACCTGCGCACTACCGACCGGCTGATCCGCCAGACCACAATTGCCTGTCTCAATATCGCCGACAAGCTGGGGGTGGAATCGGTGGCGTTTCCTGCTTTCGGGACAGGGGTCGGAGGTTTTCCGGTGACTGCCTGCGCGAACATCATGGCCGACGCGGTCCGAACCTGGGGAGACCTGGCGAAGCATGTTCGCCGGGTGCAGTTCTGCATTTTCGACGAGGTCGGCTTCGGCATGTTCAAGGCGGCGGTGGACAAGCGGCGAGGCGCGAAATGAGGCGAGGGATACAGATCAATCGGCGATTTTGGCTTTGAACTTACCCTCGAAGGCGATCGAGGCTTTTTGGTGGTTCTCGTAACGGCCTTCAATCGACCCGAACAGGCGCCCGCCTGAAACCGAATCGACTATGAGCCGTCCATCGGCCGGGAAGAACATCTTGTCATCAGCACTTAGGTCATATCGGCCCAACTGCTGAACGAAGGAGCGGTCCTTAAGTGGAATGGCTGCGGGCTTGATTTCGGAGGGCAGCTCGAAGAAGACTCGATACCGGTCGTATCGGTCGAAACTGACCACGTCCTCCGGTCTGGATCCCAGGCTCTCGCCGCGCGATCCGGTGACAATCACGAGACAGTTGCCGTCGCCCGGTGCGACCTTGTCCTCGCTCAGCGGGTCACCCAGCACCGCCCCGACGAAATATTCGCTTTTCTCCACCTTGACTTTGGAGCGGGAATCGCCCTCGACCAAAAACAACTCCAGCCGGTACCGGCTGGTGCAGCTCGAAAGAATGAGCAGCAGGATCAGACACTGCAGTGCACAGTGATAGGCCCCTGGGACAATCATGGTATGTTGACGATTAGGCGACATATTCGTTTAACGAAAGCACCCTCTCACAGCGGCATGTCCACGATCCGGTACCGTTTGTAGACCACCGCCTGCATCTGCTCCACACCCCGGCGCATGAGCTCATTGTTCTCGAGCACCCAACTCAGTTCGCCCCACTTGTACCCTTTGGCGGTACCGCGACGGTAAGCTTCCATGAACAGCATCATGTCGATCCCCTGGTGGCGGTATTCAGGCAGCACACCAAAGGTGAGCACACGGCAACGGTCGACCTTGTTGTTTACCTTCGTGTGCCAGAGCAGTTTTAGGAGACCAGTGGGGAAGAGGCGGCCGTTGAGGCGGATCAACACCTGGTTAATATCGGGCAGAATCAGACAGAAGCCGGCCGCGCGGTTATCGTGTTCAGCAATCACCACTATGTCGGGATCGACAATTTGCTTGAGGTTTTTGGCCATGTGTTCGAACTCGGCGTCGTCCATCGGCACAAAACCCCAGTTCCTCGCCCAGGACTGGTTGTAGACTTCCTTGATGAGACTTACCTCGTGCTGGAAATTGCTCATGTCGAGAGTGCGAAACCGGACCCGGGTTTTCGCGGAACGGGCCTCGACCACGCGGCGGACCCGGTCCGTAGGATCCCATCCGGTGGGGAGCTTATAAGCCAGCAGATCCATCACTTTGCGAAGGCCGAACTTCTCGGCCAGCTTCACCTGGTGAGGCTGGTTATACGTCATCATGATCATGGGCGGGCTGTCGAATCCCTCGACCAGAAAGCCGCATTCGTGATTGGTGGAGAAGTTCATCGGGCCGCGCATCCGGTCCATACCCGCCTTCTTGAGCTCGATCATCGCCACTTTCAGAAGATTGCGCGATACCTCTTCATCGTCGGGAGTGTCGAAGAAACCGAAGAAGCCGGTGCGCTCGCCGTGATACTCATTATGCTTATAGCTGATGCAGGTGGCGATTCTCCCGACCACTTCTTCACCCCGCATGGCGAGGAAAAGCTGCGTGCGTGCGGTGCGATAAAATGGATTGTTATTCCTGTCGAAGAATTCCTTCCGCTCGACATATAGCGGGGCGACATAGTTGGGGTCCCCGGCGTAGAGCTTGTTCGGATAGAGAATGAACTGCTTCAATTGCGCCGAGGTTTCAACCTCGACAACCCTAACTTCGGCCATAAGCTTACGGTATCAGACCCTTCTCACGGCCGACCCGGGCCATCACGTCAAGAACGCGATCAAGTTGCTCGTCGGTATGAGTGGCGGTATAGGAAGTTCGAATCAGGGCCCCTCCCGGAGCCACGGCCGGCGAGACCACCGGATTGGTGAAGACGCCGTTGTCGAACAGTGCTTTCCAGAAGGAGAAGCAGGCGAAATCCTCGCCGATTTTCAGCGGGATGATCGGCGTGGCCGTGTGGCCGGTATCGTAGCCGAGCGCCTTCAACTCGCGCTGCATCCTGAGGGCGTTTTTCCAGAGCCGCTCCCGCCGCTCCGGCTCACTCTGGATAATCTCCAGCGCGGCGAGCACGGCGGCCGCCGACGCCGGCGTGATGGAGGCCGAGAAGATGAGCGCCCGCCCGAAATGCTTGATGTAGTCTATGACTTCGTGTTTACCCGCGACAAATCCGCCCTGCGACGCGAACGACTTCGAGAACGTCCCCATCGACAGGTCGACCCGGTTTTGAAGCCCGAAATGCTCGGCGGTGCCGGCGCCGGTGCGCCCGAGCACGCCAATCGAGTGGGCATCATCGACCATCACCCGCGCTCCGTACTTTTCTGCGATATTCACGAGGCTGGGAAGGTCGATTATGTCGCCTTCCATGGAGAAGACGCCGTCGACCACGATCATGATTCCGCCACGAGTGTGGTTGTTGCGCACGTTAGCCAGGACACGGTCGAGATCGTCCATGTCGTTATGCGCGAACTTGTAGGTTCGGCCGTAGGAGAGACGGCAGGCGTCGACAATACAGGCGTGCACCTGCCGGTCGATCACCAGCGCATCGTTTTTTCCCGCCAGGCAGGAAATCGTCCCCAGGTTGGTCTGGAAGCCGGTGGAGAAGACCAGCGCTTCGTCGGCGTTGACGAATTTGGCCAGGCGTTCCTGTAGCTCGAGGTGCAGATCGAGGGTGCCGTTTAGAAACGGCGAACCGGTGCAGCCGGCGCCGTACTTTTTTACCGCGTTGGCGGCGGCTTCCTTGACTTTCGGGTGATTGACCAGACCCATGTAGTTATTGGAGCCGATCATGATGCACTTCCGGCCGTAGATCACAACCTCGTCGCCGGCACCGGATTGGATGGGATGGAAGAACGGATATATGCCCGCCGCCCGGACTTCATTGGCGGCGGTAAAGGAATAACACTTCTCAAAAAGATCGCCTACTGCGACCTGAACCTTGTCTGGCGCTTGCAACGGGGCTCCTTCAAACTCTAAGGTGACAGACGGTCGGCGAGAAAGAACGAATTTGGAAGGCAAAAGTCAAGCGATTAGGTAGGCTGCCCGAGACGTATAACTGCTTGTTATACAATGCGCACAGCGGGATTACGGCCCCTTTTTGTCGTCGATCACACAGTCGGCCTCGATTTCGACCAGCCATTCCGGTCTCACCAGGGCGCTGACCGCCACGAGAGTGGACGCCGGGCGAATGTCGCCGAAAAACTCGCCGTGAGCGCGGGAAACTTCCTCCCACCGGGAGATATCGGTCAGCAGCATACGCGTGCGGGTGGTATGCTCAAGACGGCCGCCCGCGTCTTCGATCGCCTTCTTGATTATCTCCAGACACCGCTTGGCCTGGGCGTAGGCATCGCCAACGCCGACTGTGGAGCCGTCCGGAGCAATCGGCCCGGTACCCGATACGCTGATAAAATCTCCCACCCGCACCGCCCGGGAAAAGCCAATCGGCTTTTCATAGGGTGAGCCGGATGATATCCGAATGCGGTTCATTTTGGTTCCTTGCTCTCCCTTGTGGCGTCCAGACGTTTTTCCATCTCCAGGGTGGTGTCCGCATCGCGTCCTTGATTGCACTCCCTGAGCTTCTCGATGATACGCAACCGGGTCTCGCGTGTCAGGTTCTCGCCGAATTTGGTGCGGATATCGATCCGGTCGGGATCAATCCGAAATATCGCGACGTCATCGATCCCCTTCCGGTACAGCGGGTCGGCGGAGTCAAGACGCCCAAAACCGCCCTCGGGCTGATGCTTCTCCATGAGTGCCTGGAGGGCGGTGGCTTTTTCATCGGGCTCGTGCACGATCGCGCCGCGGCCCCGAATGAGGATCGACTTGTAATACTGCGTGGCCGGGCAGGCATAGTCGGGAGAGCGCCAGTACGACGGAATCATCGCATAAGGCACCACGATGGCAACGGTGACCCTGGGACCTCCGGCGAGCACGCCGTGCTTTTCTCCGTGGGCCGCTCCATGGAAGTAGACCTGCGTGCCGATCGTGGCAAAGTTCACCGGCACGACGCGAGGGTAGCCGTCGGGTGTCACGATTCCGAGATAGCCGACTGTTGCTTCGGCAGAGATGCCGTCGAATAGCGCCTGAGAGAATGGTTCGTTGACGTGGGTCATGGCTTTGTCGTCATTAGCGGGCGGCCCGCATTGGGTAGGTCGAAACCAGGTGCCGCTTCGGGACCACAAGGGTCCCGACCTACCGGACTGCCCAGCTGCCGGCCGTATAGTGTTCATGAGGGGCAAACGAGGACGTCTGCCGCCCACTCAAGATAGGGGCCCTCCGCGGCGGGCCACCCACACAATAATCGGGCACGCGAGGGCGCGTGCCGCCCACACAATCAGCGTCAGCTATTCGCCTTGCGGAATTCCTCCATGAAACCGGCCAGCTTCTCGGTGCCCTCAATGGTCATGGCATTGTACAGCGACACCCTGATTCCTCCGACCGAGCGATGGCCCTTGAGGCCGATAAAGCCGGCCTTCTTCGCGTCTCCGATAAACTTCTTTTCGAGTTCTTCGCTGGGCAGGCGAAGGTTTATGTTCATCCAGCTCCGGCTGTCCTTGCTGACCGTGCCTTTGAAGAAGTCAGGATATTTATCAATCAAGGCGTAGATCTTCTCCTGCTTGGCCCGGTTGACTCTCTCCACAGCCGCCAGTCCGCCCTGGCCCTTGATCCATTCGAGGACGAGCTTCATGACATAAACCGTGAACGAGGGCGGCGTGTTGTACAGAGACTTTTCCTTGGCGTGAGTGCGATAGTCGAACATGGTCGGGTTGCCGTCCTTGCACTTCTGGAGCAGGCTGTCGTGTATCACCACGAGCGTCAGCCCGGACGGTCCGAGGTTCTTCTGCGCGCCGCCGTAGATGAGCGCGTACTTGGAGAAGTCCCACCGCCGCGAGAGAATATCCGATGACATATCGGCGATCAGCGGTACCCCGGTGACATTCGGCGTCGAATGCCACTGGGTGCCGTAGATGGTGTTATTGGTCGTGATGTGCAGATAGGCGGCGTCGGGCGGTATCTTGATGTCGGACTCTTTAGGGATGTAGCGGTACTGATCGGCCTTGGAACTGGCGACTACATGCGAGCCACCGAGGATGTTGGCCTCTTTGATCGCCTTGCTCGACCAGGAGCCGGTATCGACATAGGCTCCCTTCTTGCCGCCATACGCGAAATTCATCGGCACCAGGGCGAACTGGGTCGACGCGCCGCCGGTCATGAACAGGACGTGGAATTTGTCGTCGAGCCCCATGATTTCCCGCGTCAGGCGGATGGTGGCGTCGTTGATCTCCTCGTATTCCGCCGAGCGGTGGGATATTTCCATTACCGACATGCCGGTTCCTTTGTAATCGAGCAGCTCTTCCTGGACCTTTTTCAGTACGTCCAGGGGAAGAGTCGACGGGCCCGGATTGAAGTTGTAAACTCGGTGTGACATGTTATTGCCTCGATTAACTCAGTTTCGTTAGACGTTCACTTAGCTTTGGCGGCAGCGTATTGGTCGATGAGTGCATCGACTATGACTCCGATACGTCCCATATTTTCTTTGGTTTCGGCCCCGATATGGGGCGCGAAAACACAGTTGGGAGCGCTCAGCAGAGGTGAGCTCCAGTCGGGCGGATCAGAATACCAGACATCGGTGGCGTACCCGGCCACCTTGCCGCTTTTGAGCGCGTCGGCCAGATCAACCTCGTTGATGCATTTGCCGCGACCGGTATTGATAATGCGCACGCCGTCTTTCATTTTGCCGATTGATGACTTATTGATCATGCCTTTGGTATGGTCGGTCAGCGGCATGTGCAGCGACAAATAATCGGCCTGCCCCAGCACCTCGTCCAGGCCGGGGAGAATCTGCGCCGCGTCGGAGAAGAAGACAAACGGGTCATACGCGATGACCTTCATCCCGAAAGCCCTGGCCCGGGTGGCCACAGCGCTGCCGATTTTGCCGATTCCCAGTATGCCGAGAGTCTTGGCGTACAGCTCCGAGCGCTTGAGTTCCTTCTTGGCCCAGTTCTGCTGGCGCATGGTGCTGTCGGCTTTGGTCAGTTGATTGGGCAGCGCCAGCATCATGGCCAAGGCAAGTTCAGCTACCGCGACTGTGGAAGCATCGGCAGTGTTGAAGACCTGTATCCCTTTGCCCTTCGCGTACGGGATGTCGACGTTGTCGAGTCCCACCCCACCCCGAATGACCAGCCTCATCTTGGGGGCGGAGTCGATGTACTCCTTAGTGACTTTCGTCTTGCTTCGAATCAAAACTACCTCGGCCTCCGGCAGCCGGGCCTGGTCATCGGTCACGTCGCCGTACTTCTTGAGGCGGCCGGGGAGGGCGGTGTCGAAGGCGTCTGAAATCAGTATCAACATAGTTCGTATCCTATATGGGGTTATTCTGTGAGCAAGTTCACGACAATGCCGTCGCGTAGCTTCGGCTCGAACCAGGTCGACTTGGGCGGCATGACCTCGCCGGCGTCGGCAACCTTGAGCAGTTGTTCAATCGAGGTCGGGTAAAGCGAGAAGGCGATCTTGTACTCACCGGAATCGACAAGTTTCATCAGTTCCGAGGTACCTCTGATACCGCCTACGAAGTCAATACGCTTATCGGTCTTGGGATCGGTTATGCCGAATTGCGGGGCAAGCAGGCTGTTGGCCAGAATCGAGGCATCAATCGATTCGATCGGGTGACTCGTGTCAAAGCTTCCGGGTTTCGCCTCCAGGCGATACCAGTTGCCCTCGCCGTACGCGCCGAACACGTGTGCGCGGTCCGGTTCCACCGCGCCATTTGCCCCGGTCACGTTGAAATACGGGGCGGCTTCGCCCAGCACCTGCGAGACCGTCCGGCCGCCCAGGTCTTTTACTACTCGGTTGTACGGCAGGATGCGGAGCTCCCGGTCCGGGAAGAGCACATTCAGAAAGAAATTGTACGGCTCCCTGCCGGTGTGATGCGCGTTTTTCTCTTTTAACCTGCGACAGACTTCCGATGCCGACTGGCTGCGGTGGTGGCCGTCAGCGATATACATGCAGTCCAACCGGGCGAAGGCATCAATAAGCGCGCCGACAGTGCCCGAGTCGTCGATCACCCATAACTCATGTGTAACGCCGTCATCGGCCTCGAAGCCGAAGCTCGGCGAGGACGATCTCACCCGGGCGAATATCTGCTCGATACCCGGCTGATAGCGGAACGCGGTGAAAACCGGGCCGACCTGGGCTTCGAGAATGCCGATATGATCGGCGCGATCGCGCACCTTGTCCGGCCGGGTGTGTTCGTGTTTCTTGATGATGCCGTCGTCATACTCTGCTACCGATGTCAATGCTACCAAACCGGCCTGGCTGCGGCCGCGCCAGGTCAAGCGGTAGAGATAGAAACAGGGTTTAGTATCGCGCACGAAAACGCCCTGGTCGATCAGCTTCTGCAGGTTCTCGCGTCCCCGAAGATATACCTCGCGGCTGTACTGGTTGACACTGTCATCGAAATCGATTTCAGACTTGTTGACATGAAGGAATGAATACGGATTCCCCTCGGCCATGGCGCGGGCCTCCCTCGTGCTGAGCACGTCATAGGGCGGGCAGGCCACCTGTTTGGCCAGCTCAGGTTTCGGGCGGAGGCCCCGAAAGGGGCGGACTGTTGCCATCGCAATACCTCAGTTCACGAAACTCGGGCCGCAATCATTGCATAGCTCGGCCATTATAACGTATCGCCGGGAAATTTCAACCGAATTCGCGCCGGGTTCAGTCTCGTGGTCCAATATCACGAGACGCGGGCGATGGGAGGCAGTTTGTGTGACTGTGACAAAAAAAGAGGGCCGGCGCGCGGCCGGCCCTCCGGGGAAATCCACCTTGGAGAGGAACTACTTCATATGCTTGGAGACCAGCTTAGTCATCTCAAACATCGAAACCTTCCTCTTGCCGCCGAAGATCCTGGTCAGCTTGTCGTCGGCGTTGATCATCCGCCGGTTCACCTTGTCCTGAAGTCCGTTCCGCTTGATGTAGGCCCAGAGCTTCTTGGTGACTTCGGTGCGCGGCTTGGGATCGCCACCGACAACGGCGCCGAGATCAGCCGACAGAGTCATCGGGCGCATGAACGCGGGATTTGGTTTCCGCTTGGCTTTGGCCTTCTTGGCTGCCGGCTTTCTCTTGGCTACTTTCTTCTTAGCGGGCTTTTTTTTAGCCGTTCTTTTCTTGGTAGTCTTCTTCTTGGCGACCTTCCGCTTCGCGGGCTTCTTGCCGACCT
>JBFMGC010000018.1 GCA_040752815.1 Candidatus Zixiibacteriota bacterium | reverse complement strand
CGATACGTACCGAAATGCCAAACATAAGCGCTCGCGAGCGCGTTACCGGCCATATCGCGGGCATCGGTGGTGACTGTGGCCTGGTAGATCACGTTGGTGTCCAGCGGTTCGGAGGGGCTCAGGGTGAGGATTTCGTTCGAGTAATTCAATGAACCGGCAACAGGCGGGTTCAGCACCAGCACCGTGCCGGTGAGCACCTCGCCGTCCATTTCCTCGGAGAAAGTGACGCTGATAGTCGTGTTGACCGACACCGTGGAATCGTTGTCCGCCGGAATCGTGCTCACGACGGTCGGGCGGGTGGTGTCTTTCTGCCCGCCGTTGTCAACTGGGTTTTCGCCACAGGAGGCGATTATGAAAGCCCAGGCTGTGCCGAGGGCTATGGCGGGAAAAGCGGCGATGTGTCTGTTGGAGGGCAATATTCTCATGCAGTCGTACGGCCTCGAACCATTAAACAGAGCAAAACTTGGGCCGGTTCAAAAGGTGTCACTGTCTACGGGGAGACCAAAACCGTGCGATTGCCGCCCACCGCGATTACTTTCCCGCCCCCGACTACGATATCCGTCAGATGCTGCGTGGTTCCGGACCCTGCTACCTGCCAGGAATCAGCATCGGTCGAGCTCAATAGCGTGCCTTCCCGCCCACAGATAACCAGTCGCGTCCGGGTCCAGGCGATGTCGTTAAGCTGCTCTACCTGACCCAAAGCGTGCATCTGCCAGGTAACCGCGTTGGGAGACGTGTACACGAAGCCTCGAAGATCGTTGGGGCCGACCTCGCTATTGCCGACCGTTGCATACTGTGATCCCGTCCAGACGATCCGGCTGATTACGGGGGCCACGGCGATCGGGTCAATGGTCGGTTTGGTCCAGGACACGCCATCGTCGGAGGTATAGACTATGTCCGACGCGGCCGCCAAATAACGGCGGCCGTCCCAGATTACCGCCCGAAGAGTCACGCTGTCGCCGACAAACTGCCGACCCCACGCTTGGCCGTCGTCCGAAACGAACACGGCTCCATCCTGGCCGCAGGCCAGAAAGAGGCCACCTCCGAAGACAATATCTTTGAGGACCACTTCCTGAAATTCCAGAACGCGGGACCAGTTGGTCCCGTCGGTGGATTGATAGATTTCGGTGGGTGCGCCCAGGCCGCCCAGCGCGGCATAGACTCCCTCGCCATAGGCCAGTCGGTCAAAGCTCACCGAGGCCCGGCTGTGACGCTCCGACCAGGTGATGCCATCGGCCGATTGCATAACCGTTCCGCGATCAGTCACCGCTACGAACTTACTGCCCGTCCAGACCGCTCCGGTTATCCCTGCGCCGGAAGTCACGATTTCGACGTCATCGGCGGACGATCCGGCTAACACGTATCCGCTCGAGCCTCCAACTATGAGGTTGCCGGCCAGGGACCCGGCGCAAGTGAGGGCGAAAGGCGCCGCGGTGGTTTGCGGAGTCCAGGTGAGGCCGTCCGGGGAGGAAAACAACAGACCATCGGGAAAGCCGAGATGGTATTCAGTCCCCTCGCCGACTGCAACAAGCTCGTAACCGGTCCAGAAAATGTCGTGAAGATACCAGGCGTCGAGGTTCGCCTTGACGAACCAGACATAGTCGTCATCGGAGCTGAGAACCTGGCACCGTGACGAGGGATCGGCGTTGGGGTCCACCGATATGGCAAAAAATGTCGAGTCAGCGACGGTCACCGCCGGGAACATGATAGCCGGGTCGAAGGTGGTGATCGCAGGTTCCCAGGAGAGGGCGTCGGTGCTGGCCAGTATAGTGCCCGACTCGCCGCAAACCACCCAGGTGCTGTCACGGCGAGCGACGTCGCGGAAGTCCGTTGGGGGATCCTGATGGTTCAGGACCCATTCGACACCATCATCAGACGTATAGATCGAACCGCCGGCGCCAACCGCTACTGCCAGCGTATCGCCGACAGCGATACCATACATGTGGGCCTGGTCTTCGATCCCCACATAGGTCCAATCCCTGGCGTTAGGCGATGTAATCAGCGTGCCGTTCATGCCGACAGCGACGTAAAGCGAGTCGAACCGGACAATGTCCTGGAGGCCGTCGTTGGGGCCGGATCCCCTCTGCTGCTGCCAGTGTCGGGCATCATCGCTCGTATAGATTAAGCCGCCGTCGCCCACTATCACCGCGAGACTATCCGTGGTTGCGATTCCCCGGATCGTGTTACCGATACCGAATTCGACCGTCCGCCACTCTGCCCCGATATCGGGCGGCCCCGGTGGGGTGGGACGGTCCTGGCAGCCCGCACTGAGAACAGCAAAGATCAGTGCTCCATTCAGAAACGCAACACGATTTGTCGAAACCATCGAAGACATCTCCAATTCCTCCAGCGAGAATATAACCCCCAAGACCGGAATCGCCAACCGGGCGATCCGTGTTTTTCTTTGCATCGGGCAGGCAATGCCATTAGTTATGGCCGTAGCCAGGCGTGACTTATGAAACCACATTCACGTTCGACATCGGCGCGCACCCACCGCCATACCGATTTTACAGTCGAGCCGACCGCCCGCGACGAGTCTTTTCTGTTTGAGCTGATCAAAAGTCCGGAGTTGCCCCCATTTCTTTTGATTTTGGATAACATCCAGGACCCGCACAATCTCGGGGCGTGTCTTCGCACCGCCGACGGCGCCGGCGTGCACGCCGTAATCATCCCCAAAGATCGTTCGGTGCACCTCACGTCCACGGTGCGAACTGTCGCGTGCGGGGCGGCCGAGCATGTGCCGGTGGTAGAGGTCACGAATCTTGCGCGGGTGATGGATCAGTTGAAGGAGGCGGGGATATGGCTGGTGGGGACATCGGACAAAGCCGCCCAATCACTGTATCAGATCGATCTGAAGGGTCCGCTGGCCCTGGTAATGGGTTCGGAGGGGAAAGGATTGCGGCGGCTCACGTCTGAGAAGTGCGACTTCCTCGTTTCCCTCCCCATGCACGGGACTGTGAGCAGCCTGAACGTATCGGTTGCCACCGGAATCTGCTTGTACGAGGCTGTTCGCCAGCGATCCGGACGGTCGACTTGAGCCGCGCGCAGCTCTGTCAGGCGTATTAGGAACGAATCCGCTCAAATGGCGTTTAGTGGGGCAATCGTTTTGAATTGGATGAGGACGACACATTGACACCCATGCTAATCGCCGGCACCGCCATTGTAAATCCGGCTCTGGTTTTCTATACGGTGGGGATAATAATCGAACAGCGCCGACACCGGGTGACGACACCGGTTCTGACTTTTTTGACACTTGGCGTGCTGTTTGACATAACCGCCACCGCCTGCATGATAATCGGTTCGACCAAGTCACCGTTCTCACTTCACGGGATTCTGGGGTATTCGTCGCTCATCGCGATGGCGGTCGAAACCGCCCTGGTGTGGCGGCACAGGCGCGGGCGGAGAGAGGCAGAAGTGCCGCGCGGACTGCATCTGTATACGCGGCTTGCTTACACTTGGTGGATATTCGCGTACATTACCGGCGCGATTCTGGTTATGGGACGGCGATAACAGGAGCGCGGAACCAACCGCCCGGTCTGGTGTTGAATGCGACAGATGTACCGCCGGCAGCGTGATTTTGAGCCGGTAGTGTGGCAAGGTGTCTTTCAGCAGAGTGTAGAAACAAGGCGGATAGCCTCAACAAATCACCGAATACAGAGGTTTTATGATGTTCAAGAATGTGTTGATGGTGGTGGCGCTGGTCGCTGTAGCAGCGGCGCCAAGTCAGGCCGAGCAATGGAAGGTAGACCCGGTGCACTCGGGAGTGCACTTCAAGGTCTCGCACATGGTCATCGCCAAGGTCAATGGCGAGTTTAAGGAGTTTGACGCCACGCTCGATTTCGACGGTGAAGACGTAAGCACCGCGTCTGTGCAGGCGACCGCCAAGACTGCATCGATTAGCACCGACAACGAACGACGCGACGGACATCTCAAGTCGCCCGATTTCTTTGATGCCGAGAAATACCCCGAGATCACCTTCAAGTCCAAAAAGGTAATCAAGGGCGAGGGAAACAAGTTTCAGTTGGTCGGCGATTTGACTATGCGCGGCGTGACCAAGGAAGTGACCTTCAATTGCGAATTCAACGGGACAGTGGATTTTGGGCAAGGGATCAAGGCCGGTTTCACGGCTACGACCACGATCAACCGCCAGGATTTCGGCGTCGCATGGAGCAAAACGCTGGACAGCGGCGGCCTGGTAGCGGGGAACGACGTAGAGATTACGCTCGAATTCGAGTTTGACAAAGTGGCGTAAACGCCGACTTAACGGGCCGACACGATCGGCCCGTTTTTGCATCCGGCAACAGGATTCTCAATTCCGTTTGACAGCCTGGGCGCATTGGCATATAATGGCGGTCTTGGCCGCGCGGCCCCAAGGTAGGTCCGCGCTGAGGTACGAACTGGTATTTATCCGGATTTGGAGGTCCGCCGGTGAAGGAATTCACTACTGATAACATTCGCAATCTTTGTCTGACCGGCCAGCGCGGCTGCGGTAAGACCAGCCTGGCCGATGCCCTCGCGTTTCATACCGGCGCTAACAACCGGATCGGCCGGGTAGACGACGGCAGTTCCTATTTCGACTACACCGAGTCCGAGGTTTCCCGAAAGTCGACAATCTCCGCCAAACTGATGGCGACCACATGGAAGAATCGCAAAGTCAATTTGCTTGACTGTCCGGGGCACGCCGATTTCGTGGGGGATTTGCTTTCAAGTGTGGCGGTGGCCGATGCCGCCGGAGTTCTCGTCGACGCTGTTGCCGGAGCCGAGGTCGGCACACAGCTGCAGTGGCGGATGATGCCGACCGGCCTGGCTCGGTTCTTTTTCGTCAACAAGATGGACAAGGAAAACGTGAAGTGGCTAGCCGCCGTTCAGTCTCTCCAGTCCGCTTTTGGCAATCGCGCGGTGCCGGTGCAGGTGCCGATTGGCGAGGCGGATTCCTTCAAGGGGATCATCGACCTGGTCCACATGAAAGCCTACACTTATTCAGGCGGCAAGCAGGCCGAAACCGAGATACCTGCCAATCTCAAGGGAGAGGCGGAGTCGCTGCGAGAAAAGTTGGTGGAGATGGCCGCTGAATCCGACGATGCGCTCCTCGAGAAGTTTTTTGAGGAGGGGACACTCGACGCCGCCCAAACCATCCAGGGGCTGCGTACAGGGGTGTTCAAGGGGACACTATTCCCGATCTTGTTCGGCTCAGCCGCCAAAGATATCGGTGTGGAAGCATTGCTGGATTTTGCGGTCGAATTCCTGCCTGCGCCCAATCAAGGTCGAAAGCCGGCCGCCTCGGCTCCGGGCTCCGGGCAAGCAGTCGATTTAAAAATCGACCCGGCCGGATCGTCTATCGCCTATGTGTTCAAAACAGTCACTGAGGGGCATCTCGGCGAGATGACCTGGTTCAAAATGTACTCCGGGACGATCAAGCCCGGATTGGAACTGCATAACCTGCATACAGGCGTTACCGAGCGGCTGGCGCAGCTCTACACTCTGCAGGGGAAGAACCGGATCGACGTTACCTCGCTGGCCGCGGGAGATATCGGCGTGGCGGTCAAGCTGCGGGACACGCGCAACGGCGATACGCTCTCGCTCAAGGACGGCCGCGTGAGCATCACGCCCGTGAGATACCCCAAGCCGGTAATGGAC
The DNA here is from genome assembly GCA_040752815.1 of Candidatus Zixiibacteriota bacterium. Classification (NCBI taxonomy): domain Bacteria; kingdom Pseudomonadati; phylum Candidatus Zixiibacteriota; species Candidatus Zixiibacteriota bacterium. The sequence goes on along the minus strand of JBFMGC010000018.1, from coordinate 42,786 downwards.
GTGGCCATGCGGCCCAGGAAGAAGGGGGACGAGGAGAAGATTGCATCCGGTCTGGCCAAGTTGCGAAGCGAAGATCCCACCTTTGAGCTGAAGGCCGATCCGGCTCTCAAGCAACAGGTGCTCTATGCGCAGGGATCGACCCACATAGAAGTTCTCATGGAAAAGCTCCAGAAGCGCTTTGGGGTAGAGGTCGAACTGACCAAGCCGAAGGTCCCATACCGGGAAACAGTCACCGCGAAAGCTGAAACGCAATACCGCCACAAGAAGCAGAGCGGCGGACGGGGGCAGTTCGGCGACGTGCATATTCGCATCGAACCGAATCTGCGCGGCGGCGGCTTTGAGTTTATCGACGAGATCAAGGGTGGCGTAATCCCGGGCAAGTTCATTCCCGCTGTCGAAAAGGGGATTGTCGAGGCGATGCAGGACGGGAATTTATGCGGGGCGCCGGTGGTTGACATCAAGGTGGCTCTGTTTTTCGGTTCGTATCATGAGGTTGATTCCTCGGATATGGCTTTTAAGATCGCCGGCCTGATGGCCTTCCGCGACGGGTTCATGAAAGCCAAACCGGTTATTCTCGAACCGATCTGCAATATCGAGGTGCTCGTACCGGATGAGTTTACCGGCGATGTGATGGGCGACCTCTCCTCGCGCCGCGGGAAGATTTCCGGCATGGAGCGCGAGGGCGCGTCACAGCGGATTCGTGCGTCGGTGCCCCAGGCGGAATTGTACCAGTACTCGGTCGACCTTCGTTCCATGACCCAGGGCCAGGGGTTCTACTCGATGGAGTTTGACCGGTATGAGCAGGTTCCCCACGAGATTGCTCAGAAGATTATCGCTGAGGCCCAGGCCGCCAGGCAGGCTGAGTCTTAGTCGGTACTCCGGATTATCCAGGCTAACTGGTTCCCTAAACGTGCTATCGGGTGACCCTACCTGACAGCTGTACTCCTGCAATTGCTGGTCAGTCGGCCATGGCAGGCCGGATAGCACCTGGCCGGTCCTTCACCAGTCCCCGTTCTCAAAGAAGAGCGATTTCGGCCGAAACTTGTTATTGACAGATGCTCAAATGAGCAGTAGTGTCAATCAGGCAGGCAAGGACTGGCTGAAAGGGCGCAGGATGACCAGAGCAGAACTTACACTGAAGCAGCGGCGGATTCTCGATTTTATCGAGCGGCTCATTACCGAGAAGGGGCATTCACCGACTATACGCGAGATCGGGGAGCGATTTGGGATTAGCTCCACCAACGGTGTTCGCACCCACCTCGCGGCCTTGATCCGAAAGGGGTATCTCAAGAAATCGGATTTCATCTCTCGAGGGCTTGAGCTGACTCGAAGTCTGGCGGCAGGCGCTGGGCGAGTGCCTCTGGTCGGTGCGGTGCCGGCGGGCCAGCCGATTGACGCGGCCGAAAATGTCGAGGGTGAGATCCTGCTGGATGTCTCATTTATGCCGAAAGGGGACACGTTCAGCCTGACAGTCAAGGGAGATTCGATGATCGACGCCGGTATTCACGATCGCGACGTGGTCATCGTGCGTAAACAGTCTGTCGCCCAGAAAGGGGACATTGTGGTGGCGGTAGTCAACGGCGAAGCTACGGTAAAGCGGTATTATCCCGAGGGCCAGCGAATCCGCCTTCAGCCGGAGAACGCCGCCTACGAGCCGATCTATGTCAGTCGCAAGTCGGGCGATTTCCGGATCGCCGGCAAGGTGGTGGGATTGCTGCGGAAAATGGCGTGAACCAAACATTGGTCAGGCCACGGTGGTGCTGAACTGGTGCTTGGCCGCGGAGCGCTCTTCGTGGATGACCCTGCGGTAGAACTCGCAGGTATGACAAGACGCGCCGGTGCAGACTTGTACTCGCGCCAGCCTGTTCGACTCCCTGACCATCCAGCAGGAGCGCCCGGCGGCGATGCCGCCGTTGGTGCCATCGAAAGCCATCGACGTAGACACCGGGCACTCACCCAGTGTGGCCGCCATCAGCCCGCCTCTTTCCCGTCCGCAGTTCTTGAACTCCCAGCAGTTTAGCTTGCGTTCCATGGCGGGCCTCAGAAGTCTCAGTTCTCGATTACTCGCAGCACCGGTGCGAACCGTGGATCCGTTTTGATCTGAGTGATCTGCGCTTCCGAAGCACACTTGAGGAACTTCTCGTAGTCCTTCTGGACTTCCTTGAATTCGCCCATTCCGAAGTGGCTGAGCATCAGGTACTGATGAATGACCGGGTTGTTCGGTTCGAGCGAACGCGCGTCTCGAAAGTGCTTCTCGGCCTTGTCGAAATTGCCCTGGTTGTAGCGGGCACGGCCCAAACCGATATACCCGTCCAGATTCCGTTTGTCGAGACGGGTCACCATGTCGAAATCGGCCAGGGCGGCGATGGCTTCATTACGGGCAAGATAGAGGCTGCCTCGCCCGAGGTAGGCCGGGACGCTCTTCGAGTTGGCCTTAAGAGCATCTTCATAAGCAGCCAGGGCCTGGCTGGGCTCATTATTCATCTGGAAGATCTCGGCTGCCCGCACGAAATCGTCATGGGCGGCGCCGTTGTTGCGAAGATGGCGATAGATCTCGCCGCGCTTGACATACGCCTTGCTATAGCTGGGATCAATAGCAATTGCCTGATTCAGGTCGTTAAGCCCGGAGCTCAAATCGCCCCGGTCAATGGCGCTTAGCGCCGACTGGTAATATTCCAGCTCAGCCCGCTGGCGCGGCTTGGTTTGGACCGACGAAGGTTCAAGTGTTACTTTAAGGGTATTGGTTTCGTCCGTCTTCAGGTCTATTATGCCGGTTGCGTCCTGGTAACCATCCCTGGAAACCGTGTATTTATGGATGCCGGGTTTGAGCTGCGAATAGGTGAGATTTCCGGCCCCGATTACGGATCCGTCAATGCTCAGCCGGGCATTATCCACGTTCGCGGCTAGTGTTAGCCTGGCGAAAGAAGCGGCGGGCGGCGGAGTCGGGCGAGAGACTGGGGCGCTGACTGCCGCCGGCCGAGGCGGCTGGTTTTCCACCGGTCTGGTCTCAGGCTCCGCTGTATGCGCCGTGAATCCGCCCCGAGGCGAGGCTTCAGAAGTTTGCTGTTCGGCCGGCACAATTGCCACGTGAGAGGTAGGCTTGAGCACGATGGTGGTTATGTTGTTGTCCGTGACGGTGGCGTAATCAGATGCGATTACCTGTTGCCCCACCACAAACTCAAGCTTGTAGCTGCCGGCATCCAGGCGGTCGGACTTAAACAGACCCTGGCCATTTATGTCGTATGAGTGACCTAGCTCGGGCAACTGTACCTTGCCGCCCGTCAGAATTGGCTGGCCGCTCTGGTCCAGTACGACCCCGACCAAACGTCCGGCGCCGATCTCTGCGCTCGAACTGAAAAGCATGCCAAGGGTGAAAACGACAATCGCTGCCAGGGAGCCGACCGTGACCATGATAGCCTTGTTTGAGAGCTTCTTCTTCCGCAACACGTACTCGCGGCCACTGATGACCAACTCGTCACCATCATGCAACTCCTGCTGCCCTGTGACCTGGATATACCCTTTAGCGAAATAGGCAATCCCGCGAGACCTCTTGGAGATCTTGGGAGAGTCTCCCATCAGTTCGAAGTCAGTCGTGATGGGGCGGCTGTCTTTGGCCCGTTTGGGAGGGATGATCGGCTCATTGTGGAAACCGGTGCCACGCGGACGGGCGGACGGATCGGCTTCCGAGCCATATCCCACAGTCGCCACACCGATCCCGCTTACGATTTTCTGTTTTTCTTCTTCCGACAGGTATCCTGACCGACTGGCCTCGGCGCGCATCCGACGGGAGATCTCCTGGACCTGTGCGTCGGACAGGCGCTCAAAGCCGCCGTTCGGCTCGCTGTTTCTGTCTCTGGCGGCTGGGACTTCCAGCGGACCGGTCTCGGCGAACATGTCGGCCTCATTCGGCCAGTCAGCCTGACCTGCCAGAACGTCGGTGTACTGGCGGTGCCGCGCTTTGGAATCCTGGACTGAAGAGGCCTCGGCATCCATCAGGTCCGCAGGCGTCTCTATGCCCAGGTTGTCGGCCCCGGAAGACTTGAATCCGCCCACGAGCTCGTGATCGTCGCCGTGTGCTTCCGTTACTACGAAGTCCAGGTTGTCATCTTCGACGTCGGCAGGCCGCTTCGAGTTGGCGGCCGGGTCTTGCCCGGTGGCGGAAGGGGCCTGGTCGGCGGGAGGGCTTGGTATCGTTTCCGGCGTGTCTTTTAGTGCCATAGATTTCTGCAAGTGTTAGGGTTTGGTACTTCAGTAGTATCGGAAAGGGTTGAGTGATTCTTGAATGGACAACAGGGGTTGTTCGTCAAATAGGATGACGGCCGGTCCGAGAGTAAGGCGTCCAAAATCTGGCTTGACAGCTACTCGTAGGGCCGTCTATATTGGCGCTCTGTAATGCTTAAGGAGATATGAGCTTCTTGTTTGCGTGCTCCCCGGAAGGAAGGGTCTGATGTTCAAGCTTGATAGTCGTCTGGCGTTTTTGGCCGCTGTCTTTGGCGCTCTGACCTTGATCATGAGTTGCAGCCAGACGGAAGACATTACCGCCTCCAAGTCCTTGACCAAAATCTGGTTAAGCCCCGAACGGCTGCCCGAGCCGCCACCGGGAATGATCTATGGAGTCTGGGTTTCGAAAGTTGCGTACCCGGAGATTAAGGAACGGGCGGAGGTGATCCCGCTCGGCCGGTTTTCGTATCTCACCAGCGACACGCTGGTTGCTTTTCTGGACGAGAATGGCAACGTTCGGGCCGACAGCAACCTGTTTCAGCTCGAAGGAGACCTCTTTGAGTTCGATTTCCTGTTTGTGACGGTTGAAGTCGACGGTTCCTATCCGTCGCTGCCCGGGCCGGTCATGTTGATGCAGTCCATCACGGGCAGAACGGATACTATCCGTATGTCCTTCCCTCAGCATGATTCCCTGTTTGAAGCCACCATCAGATGTAATTTCGAGACGCCGACTGATGACAATCGTGGCAACGACGGGTACGGCCTCTGGTTCTGCAACTACCAGCCGGTTCGCCTCGAAATCGAGGATACTCTCGACGTTTTGATAAAGTACGTGTGGGATACCATAGAGGTGGTTACCAACCAGGAGGGGCCGTCAGATCCGGAATACGAAACCCTGAACTTCGCCTCCCTGTATGCACCGTACGCGGATTCGGTCTGGTTTGAATTCGACACGATCCTTGTTGACTTCGGTCGTGACGTCTTGGCCCTGGGAATTGACTCTTTTATCCACTATGCAGCCAAGCAGAATGTGCATTATGATGTTGACTCGACTATCCCGAGGATTATCAAAGACTACGGGAACGACATAGATACTATATCTCCTGGCGACTACGATACGATCTCAGGAATCTTTCCGACGACGGTGAGGCGGTCGGTTTTCGTAGATGTGTTCGTCCAGGATTTGTACTCGATTCCTGACCTGAGCGACTATGGCTGGCGGTACAAGGGTTGGGTGGTAGCCGACCATATTCCCAAAGCCGCTGTTGGCGAGTTCACTCCACCCGCATGGGATTTCACCACCGGCGAGCTACTGATCCCCGGTTATCGGGGCGGCTTATTGACTACGGGCCCGTTTGTCGACGAGACCGACAATGATCTCTCCAATCCCTTTACGCTCGAAGTCAAATGGGTGGTGGATAGCGGCAGTTTCTATGACACCGTGCTAAAGCGGCCTCGATTCCCGGGCGAGGATTTCCTTGACGGTGCTGCCCTGAGCGCCGCTACCGGCGGAGTCATCACGACCCCGTACAACCTATTGCAGGATCTGAGTGCTAATACCGGTACGGTATTCGTAAGCATCGAGCCGATAAACCTGGTCCACGATTCGACCAACTTTCCGATTATCATTTTCGCGCGGAATCTGCCCAGTTCCTGGCCTGCATTTGAGCCGGTTTTTGGCACGTTCCTGAATGTTTGGTCGCTCCGGAGCCAGGCTGGATTGGCCACCGGCGCACAAGGGCTACCCAAGATTACAGCGAAGATCCAGAGACTTTAAGATCTGATATTCGCGAGCAAGAACCGGCCGGGGTTTCAGGAGAGACCCCCGCCTTTTGATTGATGTGCGGGAGTCGTTCCCCGTACACAACCACTTCCCCAACCTGCTTGTGATGCAACCGGTTGCGAACAGTATGGAATGCCGGGCCACGGGGTCCCGGACCGTTCCGGCTTCGGCATAGCACCGACAAGCCCCACGAAACATTCCGTTTGCCCCATAACCTGTTAGCCTCTATATTTGAAGTAGAATTTAAGGGTGCAGCTCCAGGGAGCCGGGCACCACAATTGCTCGTAACCTGGTCGCTTCCCTGGTTGTTGTAAAACTTAGGGAGTGGTGTGTGCTGGTACTCCAGCCACCTGACGTAAGAGTCGGGCATCCCCCCTCCACCACTCCCTATCTTTTTGTCTGGCCTTCAGAAAGTACTGCTCCAATAATTTTCTGGTGAATACTTCCGATATCTTTCGAGATGGAGTTTCTCAAAGGGCTTACCAGAACCGGTTCGAAACCCGGTATTATCGTACGCTTGAGCAATCTGATAATCCTCCAGGTGCTTTTCGTATTTGCGGCCCTGGCGCTGATCCTGTTCGTCCCTGACTCTGACCGCTCCGGCTCCGCTGAATTCCGACGCCGAGGACATGCTCTTTATGTTTCCGGGCAGGCAATCGCAGACGGAGTGAAGTACCAGAGCCTGTGGTCGGAAGGTTACTACACTGCGGGCGAACCGTACTCGATTTTGCACGATCGCCTGGCCGCGCACCCTGCCATCGAGCGCGCCGCTCTCGTCCGGGTCGGGGACTCGACCCGTCTGGACGTTCTCTACGTATATGCCGGTACGTCTGTCAGGGAGAGCAGCGATGACTCCGACGAGGACATTTCCGACTTTGTTGATCCGGTCGCACTGCGACACGTCGCCGAGCAAACCCAGTCGGGTCCGGCGCATCCGGCCGTCTCCACCAGTCATCTCGCGTATTATCATAAACTTCCTTCTGATTGGGAGTATGGCCCGTTAGTGTTGGTTGTAGCGGCCGAGCACGGCCTGGCGGTATCGTCGCGAGCTGGATTGCAGTACGCGGTGTTTGTTCTGTTTCTCTGCGCGGCGCTGATCTCGCTTCTGACTGTGAGCCTGCTGCTGCGAAAATTCAAGCGGCCGCTGGATCAGATAATCAGCGGACTCAGTGAAACCGCCGAAGGCAAAATGCACCATCTCGCCGAGCTTGAGAATGACCCCGAGCTGGGGAAGCTGGCCCGGGCCTACAATCAAATGACGCGTCGTCTCTGGGAAGATCGCCGCCAGTTGGACAGCTTTGTCAATCGCCTGGCCAGTACCAATGCCGACTTGAAGGAATCGCAGACGTTTCTATCTACCCTGGTGGACTGCTCCCCGCTGAGCGTGGTGGTAACGTCGCCCGACAGGAGAATTGTCCTCTTTAACAGAGCCGCAACAGCAGAGTTTGGCTACCGTGCGGAGGAGGTTATCGGACGGCCCTTCGATCTGCTGCTGGCTGAGAACTCCGACCACGCCGTGTTCTCACCCGAGGATCCAGGAAGTCGGGAGTTCGAGATAATCTGCCGTCGCAAGGACGGCGTGTTGTTCCCGGCCTTTGCCAATACGGGCGACGTGTGCACGGACGATGGCCGGCTCCTGGCCAGGCTGTACATCTGCCGTGATATCACGGACAGCCGTAATTTCCAGGAGATGATTATCCGCCTCGATAGGTACTACACCAAGGGCGAGATGGCCGGTGATATAGCCCACGAGATAAACAACTACCTGGCCGTTTTGCTGGGAAACGTGGAGTTGATGCCCATGTTGCTCAGCAGGGGAGACCACGAGAAGGTAAACAAGAAACTCGAGGTAATGAAGACCACACTCGAGAAGATCGCCCGCTTTGCCGACGGCCTTCTGGACAGCTCGCCTGATACGGTCAGGCTTGAACCTGCGTCGCTGAACCAGGCGGTTGAGAACGTCATTGCATTTCTTAAGCCGCAAAACAAGTTCGACGTGGTCGAAGTGGTCAAGGAACTTTCCACCGAGATCCCGATCATGCATATCGACACCGGGCAGGTCCAGCAGCTTCTGGTAAACCTGATCTACAATGCCGCCGAGGCGCTGGCCGAAACTGACGGGGAGAGGACCATCCGGGTCGCGACCGCTTTAGTCAGAAAAGACGGGGAGCAGGTGGCATCCATCACGGTTCGCGACAACGGCCCGGGTGTGGTGCCTAACAAAGTACCGCTGCTGTTCAAAACCAGATTCACGACCAAGAAACGGGGCCACGGAATTGGACTGATCACTTGTCGCAAGATTGTCGACAACCACGGCGGCAGTGTGGATTATCGATTCGATAATGGCGCTACTTTCACCGTCCATCTGCCTGTCAAAGTCAGGGCGGCGGGTGAATCGGAACTGACCGCTGACACCCTGACGGCGATATCGTAGCCAAGCTCGTTTTCGTTCCATCGCTCAAACATCGGTTTTAGTTGCCCATACGCGCAAGCGGCAGTACGTTTAGCGCACTATGTCGCCCACGGCCCAAGGCAGCACCGCACAGGACCAGCGTTATCTGACAACGCTGGCAGTGATTCTGGCGGTAGCGGTGTTCCTGATCACCTGGTTTTCCATTCGCAAGAGCCGCTCAGACAGCTTCGAGCTCCTGGCAGAACAGGGGCGGGCATTCACCGAATCACTTGCGCAAGCGTCGCAGAACGCCATCACCTCAGAGCTGTTCTACGATCATCTCGTGCGCCAGCGGTATTCCGATCTGGTGGTCACGCTCATGGATATGGACGTGGACAAGCTCTCCGATCGGGATTGGGCGTCCTTTGCGCTCACCCATGATCTCCTAGGAGCGTACCTCTATCGCCATGACAGCGGCCTGGTCGCCGGGGCCACCGTACGAGGGGTGCAGATGCGTCCTCCGGCACACGTGGAAGCGGAGGTCGACTCGCTGTTTGCCGACCCCGAAACCAGATTTGTTCTTTTGCTCGAAGAGGGCGACACGCCCGGCAAGTCGGTCCACTACTACCTTGAGCTGACCAGTCAGTTGAACCAGGTGGTAGTGTTTGCCAGTGATGCTCTGTTCTATACACGCGCTTTGAGCGAAACCGGGATTGGCCATCTGGCGCAGGCAATGGCGCGCGAGCGGGGGGTGGAGTATATCGTCTACCAGACCATTGACGAGATCGTGTTTTCATCGCGCAGGCTGGACGGGCTATCGGCGATCAGCGAGGATTCATTTCTCACGCAGGCGCTCGACGCCGACAGTATCGTTCAACGCGTCCATGAGCATCAGGGTAAGAAGATTCTGGAAATGGTGAGGCCGTTTTCGACCTCGCAGTATCCCGGGGGTCTGTTTCGAGTGGGGCTATCGCTGGATCGATACTACACGGTTAGTCGAGGGTTTGACCGCCAGACCATAATATTGTCGGGAGTGTTGGTCGTGCTGTTGCTGGTGGCTCTGGCGTATATCCGCGGCCGTCGCAAGCGCTACGAGATGATGGCTGACTACGAGCGCGAGGCCCAGCGTCGGGAACGCCTGTCGGAGATGGGCAACCTCGCTGCCGGTGTGGCCCATGAGATTCGCAACCCGCTCAACACCATTTCGATCGCCGCGCAGCGTCTCGCCCGGGAGTTCACACCCACCGCGAATCATGACCAGTATCAGGGGTTCACCTCCCAGATTCGAACGGAGACCAGTCGCCTCAACGACATCATTACACGGTTTCTGGCGTTGGCCCGCGATGAACAAAAGCAGCAAACAACTATTAGGCTCGATTTGCTTCTTGTCGAGATCGGTGAGCTGCTTAAGGTAGAGGGGGACAAGATCGGGCTGGCCGTGACGGTAACCTGCGAGTCGGGGATCGTATTAACGGCGAACCCTGACCGACTGAAAGAGGCGTTTCACAATCTGTTCAACAACACCAAAGAGGCGCTGGGCGGTCGACCGGGGAAGTTCATGATCGAGGCGGCCCGCGACGGTGATCGGATTCGTATCAGCGTCAGCGACACCGGTCCGGGCATACCGGAGGAACTGCGCGAAAGAGTGTTCGCGCCGTACTACACTTCCAAAGAGGGGGGCACCGGTCTCGGCCTTCCGACCGTGCAGCGGATAATCTCGGATCTCGGAGGGGAGATCGTTATCGACCCGAACTACACGTCCGGTACGAAATTCGTCATCATGATTTAGACTGCGAGTCTGCTGTCGGACAGAAAAAAGCGGCCCAGTTGCCTGAGCCGCTCATTTGAAAAGCAGATACTACTACAAGATCATCATCCCACCGGCTGAGGCTCGGGGGTCTTGACCTTTTGGGCCTGAGCCTTCAGCCATTCGGTGCTGACCGACTTGGGCCGCGTGATCGGCGTACCCAACGCCCGGTTAAGCACCTGCTGCGAAAGCATGCCCATCGCACGCGAGACCGAGAAGAGCACCGTATAGTACTCGAACTGGGTCAAGCCGTAGTGGTAGAGCAGCGCGCCGGAACCGGCGTCAACATTCGGCCACGGATCCTTCGCTTTGCCGGCTTTCAGGAGTACCTTCGGCACCACGTTGAAGACGCGGTCGACTGTTTGGAAGACCGGATCGTCCTTGAGGTACTTCTTGCCGAATTCGTTGAAGGCGGTGAAGCGCGGATCGGTCACACGAAGCACGGCGTGGCCGTAGCCCGGCACCACTTTGCCCGCGTTCAGGGTCTCCCAAGCGTAGTCTTCGAGTTGCTTCTCGGTGGGAGCGCCATCGAATTTCTCGATAGTCTGGAGAATCCAGGCCAGGCACTCCTGGTTGGCCAGTCCGTGCAGAGGGCCGGCCAGACCGTTCAGGCCTGCCGAGACCGCATAGAACGGGTCGGACAGCGCCGAGCCGACCGTGTGGCAGCTGAAGGCCGACACGTTGCCGCCCTCGTGGTCGCAGTGGAGCGTGAGGTAGAGGCGCATCATTTCGGCCGTCTCGCCCTTGTGCGGCTTGAGGCCAAGCATACGGGCATAGTCGGCGCCCATGTCGAGCTTCTTCGACGGCTCAATCAGGTCGCCCTTGAAGTACTTGATGCGGTACACGCCGGCAGCAATCGTGTGAATGGTGCCCAGAATGCGCATGGCATCGTCGAGAGTTGAAATCCAATAGTCGTTCTTGTGGACACCCTTGGTGTACTCGCGACGGAAGGCCGATTCATTCTCCATGGTCAGGATAGCCGTGTCAAGCATGGCCATGGGGTGGGAGGTCTTGGGCATGGCCTTGAGGACTCTCCAGACATACGCCGGAACTTCGCCGTTAGCCTTGAGTTCCTTCTGCAGGCCGGCCAGCTCTTCCTTGGTGGGGAATTCGCCGGTCATGAGGAGCCAGAAGATTTCCTCCGGCCAGCGTTCCTTGATCTTCATGATCGGTTTGCCGCGGATGATCAGACCCTGGTCCGGTTCGACAACCGAGGTATCGCAGACCATTCCTTTGACGCCGCGCATGCCGCCGATGGCCTGCGCGATGGTGACCTCCGAAATTTTGACATCGCCTGTTTCCTTTAGCAGCGCGGTGCGCTCCTGGCGGAGCTTCGGAATCATGTCAGCCAGTTTTTCTTTGAGGGTTTTAGCCATGTCGATCTCCTTTTATAGGCTTATTGCATTTGTGGACTACATGGATCATATTCATAGCCGATGTGAAATGTTTCACATGTTCTTCCAAAACTTAAACCGCGCCGCAGGGGTTGTCAAGCGATACCGCAAAGGTCCGGGATTTATTTGGTCTCGGGAAGCAGTTTGTCCGGGTTGAGCAGGTGGCCTGGATCAAAGACGACTTTGATTGTGGCCATGAGGTCGAGCGCCGGGCGGTTGAATTCGAGGGTCATCAGGTGCCGTTTGGCCAGGCCGATTCCGTGCTCGCCAGTCAGGGTGCCGCCCAGTTCGATAGTCTTCCGCATCAGCTTTTCGACCCATTTGTCGACTTCACGCCGATCGGCCTCGGAGTCAGTCGGGGCCAGAAAATTCACATGGAGATTACCGTCACCGGCATGGCCGAACGAGTTGATTCTGAGCCTGCTCTGACGGTTCATTTCGGCTACGAATCCGACCAAATCCGGGAAGCGGCTGTTCGGCACGGCCACGTCCTCGGATACCCGGAGCCCGGCCATCGCCTTGACCGCCTTGGAGATGTTCCGGCGGACCCGCCAGAGTTCCTCGGCCCGACCCGGGTCGGACTCGCTGCGAAGGTAGGAACAGTGGTTCTTTTCGCAAATCTGGCGGATTTGTAGGGCCTGGTCGGACGCGTCTTTGTCAGATGTCTCCAGCAGAAGGATCGCAGCCGCCCGGTCAAAACCCTCGGACTTTTCGTATTCCTTGGAGCAAGCGGCGGCATCGCCATCGAGGAACTCCATCACAGTGGGGACAATGCCCGCCGTGTTAATGTCACTAACTGTCTGCGCGCCCGATTTCGGGTCATCGAACGCTACAAGAATGGTCTCGCCTCGGCCGGGGAGGGGATTGAGAAGGAGCGCGAGATTCGTGATGATTCCAAGTGTGCCTTCTGATCCGACAATTATGTCGCCTAGTGAAAACCCGCGGCTTTGGTTGAAATAGCCGGTTTTGAGCATCGAACTGTCGGGCAATACCGCCTCCAAGCCGAGAACGTAGTCCCGCGTGACTCCGTAGCGCTTGCAGCGAAGGCCGCCCGCGTTCTCGGCCACATTGCCTCCCAGGGTGCATTCCTCGTAGCTGGCAGGGTCCGGCGGATACGTAAGGCCGTACTTTGCGGCGGCGTTTTGGAGTTCTTTCGTAATTACTCCGGGACCGCAGATAGCTATCTGTTGGTCGCGTAGAATGTCGAGCCTGCGAAGTTTCTCGGTAGAAACTAACAGCCCCTGAGGGGAGACCACACACCCGCCGGAAAGCCCGGTGCCCGCCCCTCGTGCGGTAATTGGAATATGCTCGGCTGCACAGAAACGGACTGCGGTGACGATGTCTTCGACCGATTCCGCCATGAGTAGAGCCGAAGGGACCGCTTCGTACTTTGTGGCATCGCGGAAGTACTTGGGATCGATATTCGTCCCCGCGAGCAGAGTCTCCGGTGCTTTCAGGAGGCCGCGCAGCCGTTCAGCCTGGGTCTGGTTCAATAGCGGCTCCTGTTTTGTCGGGTGTCTCGGATCAAGTGCCGGGGGTTGTTTTGCTTGTCGATGCCGGTTTGGACTCGGGAGACGCTGTCGACTTGTCGCTCGACGAGCTTGCCGTTGGCGAAGAGTCTTTCTTTTGGTCGGCCTTGTACTGGCTGCTCCGGTAGTCGGTGATATAGAAACCGCTGCCTTTGAACAGGAGGCCGGCGCCGCCCGTGATCAGGCGGCGCGTGTGGCCGTGGCATTTGGGGCAGACCGAAATCGGGTCATCGGCCATGGACTGGAACTCCTCGAATTCATGGCCGCAATCATGACAGCGATATTGGTAGGTCGGCATCGCGACTTTGTCTCCGCTCAGTCGTTCAAGTTACCCACAACAACCATCAGCGGCTGGCGGTTCGCACCCGGCCGACATCCGGACCGGCCTTTACGATCTCCGGCGGGCAGCCGTCGCGGAACTTCTTGAAGTTCTCGATAAACAGCGACGCCAACTGGATGTACTTTTCCTCGTAGGCCTGGGGATCTTCCCAGGTCTCTTTCGGATTGAGCACCTTGTCCGGTACTCCGTCGCAACTGATCGGGACCTCGAATCCGAAAAACGGGTCGGTCCGGTAGCGGACTTTTTGCAGGACGCCGCTCAGAGCGTTGTCGAGCAGGGTGCGGGTGTGATGGATACTCATGCGCTTTCCGATTCCGTACGGCCCGCCGGTCCAGCCGGTATTGACCAGCCAGCACTGGGCCTGGTGCTTGAGCATCTTATTCTTGAGCATTTCGGCGTATTTGTAAGGGTGGTGCACCATGAACGGAGCGCCGAAACAGGCGCTGAAAGTCTGCTCCGGCTCCTTACCCAGATCGATCTCAGTTCCGGCCACTTTGGAAGTATATCCTGAAATGAAGTGGTACATAGCCTGTTCAGGGGTCAGGCGCGCGATCGGCGGCATCACGCCGGATGCGTCACAGGTCAACATGACGATGTTCCTTGGGTGACCAGCCATCTTTTCAGGGACATGGTTGGCGATAAAGTCGAGCGGATAAGCGGCTCGAGTGTTCTCCGTAAGGCTCTCGTCGTCGAGGTCCAATCGCCGGGTTACTCGGTCGTAGATGACATTCTCGAGCACCGTCCCAAAGCGCTGCGTACAGGCGTAGATTTGGGGCTCGGCAGTCGGCGACAAGGCGATCACCTTGGCATAGCAGCCGTTCTCGAAATTGAACACCCCCTCGTCGCTCCAGCCGTGCTCGTCGTCGCCGATCAACCGACGGCGCGGATCGGCCGACAGCGTCGTCTTGCCCGTGCCGGACAGACCGAAGAACAGGGCGGTGTCGCCGTCCTGGCCGACATTGGCCGAGCAGTGCATGCTCAGAACGCCGTCGAGAGGCAGCAGGTAGTTGAGAATCGTGAAGACCGACTTCTTGATCTCGCCGCCGTAGCCTGAGCCGCCAATAAGGCAGAGACGCTGTTCGAAATTCAGCAGGATAAAGGTGGGGCTGAGGGTGCCGTCGACCTCAGGCAGGCCCTGGAACGAGGGCAGCGATATGACCGTGAACTCCGGCACGAAGCGGCGCATTTCCTCGTTCGTCTGGGGTTCGATAAACATGTTGCGCGCGAACAGCGAGTGCCACGCGTATTCGGTGATGACACGCACAGGCAGGCGGTAATTGGGATCGGCGCCCGCATAACAATCTCGCACAAACAGGTCGCGCCCCTGAAGATAGCCCTGCATTCGCTGAAACACGGAGTTGAACTTATCGATGTTGAACGGGCGGTTGTACTCGCCCCACCAGACATGCTCTTCGCTGCTGGGTTCGCGCACGACAAACTTGTCGTTGGCGGCACGGGCGGTGTGTTTGCCGGTGTTGACGACAACCGGTCCCTGGAAAGAGAGTCCGGCCTCGCCCCGAAAGATGATTTCCTCGTAGAGGGCCTCGGTGGGGAGGTTCCAGTACACCGTGTGGAGATTGCGAAAGCCGTAGTTGGACAGGCTGTACTCGGCCTTGAGCGCCTGGGCCTCGCGCAAGGCGGGGGTTTTGATGTCTATAATGTACTGACTCATTTCCAATCCCTTCTGAACTTCCGGTCGCCAATGTAAATCTCGTTGGGCGAGTCAGGATCGAGCGCCCACTTGATGCGCCGAATGCCCTCGGTAATCTCCTTGATTGTGCCGCAATAGCTGAGCCGCAGATGGCCCTCCATGCCGAACTCTACACCGGGTACAGTCACCACCAGCGCTTTATCCAGCAGGAATCGGGACAGTTTGACAGAGTCCTTTTCGTAGGCGCGGAAGTCGGGCAGGCAGTAGAATGTTCCGCCCGGTTTGATGGTCCGTATGCCGGTGAAAGCGTCGAGCTCACGCAGCATTACGTCGCGGGAGTTTTCCAGCGTCTGCCTCAGGCTCTCCACGCCTGACTGCACACCTTCGAGGGCGCCTGCGGCGGCGGCCTGGAGCACGATCGACGGGCACGACGTATTCTGCGCGGAGACGTTGATGAGTGTCGATGTCACTTTGGTATTAGCAATGGACCAGCCGATACGGAAACCGGTCATCGCGTACATCTTGGAGACGCCGTTGAGCACGATCAGGCGCGAGTTGTCGGAGTGATCCCTTGCGTAGTCGTAACAAGAAACCGGGCGGCGGCCGTCGAATATGAGCCGCTGGTAGATATCGTCCATGAGGAGATAAATCTGCTTCTTTTCGCAGAACTCGATAATCTCCCGGATGAAGTCCTCGGAGTAGACTTCGCCCGACGGGTTGTTGGGGCTGTTGATGATAATCGCCTTGGTGTATGATCCGACCGCTTCGGCGATGTCGGCCATCCTTGGATGAAAGCGGCCGTCCTCCGGCTGCACGATTACCGGCACGCCGTGAAGCATCTTGACGATTTCCGGGTAGCTGACCCAGTAGGGGGCGGGAATGATGACTTCGTCCTGCGGGTTAAGGATGGTCATCAGGATGTTGTAAACCGCCTGCTTGGCTCCGGCGTGAACGCAGACGTTTTCCGGCGCGACCACTCTGTGGTAGACGTCCTCGGTGTAGCGAATGATCGCTTTGATGAGCGACGGGATGCCCTCGGTGGGTGTGTACCTGATGTCGGCGGTTTTCAGTTTGGCGGACGCGGCCAGGATGGCGTCGAGCGGCACCTTGGTTTTCGGTTCGCCCGATCCAAGATGAATAACCGGTTCGCCCTTGTCGCGAAGCCGCCCGGCTTCTTCGTTGAGGCGAAGGGTCGGCGACTCCTTGACTTCTCTGGCCAGTTGACTGATACTCATGGCTCTATCCTCTCAGTAGTGTCGCAATAGCGGACACGTCAACAATGTCTTGAACGGAACACCCGCGCGACAGGTCGTTGGCCGGCTTGGCCAGGCCCTGTATGATCGGGCCGGTGGCGGTTGCCCCGGCGAGGCGCTGCACCAGCTTGTAGGCGATATTGCCCGCATCGAGGTCAGGGAATATAAGCACATTGGCCTCGCCGCCGAGCGGCGAATCGGGGGCCTTACGTTTGGCTACGTCGGGGACAATCGCCGCATCCACTTGAAACTCGCCGTCTATTTTCAGATTGGGAAAGTTCTTACGGACGAGTTCGAGAGCGGCCAGTACCTTATCGACATCCTCATGCCGGGCGGAGCCTTTGGTAGAGAACGACAGCATCGCCACGCGCGGCTCCTCGCCCGTGAGGTACTTCATAGTCTCGGCGGTGGAGACGGCTATCGAGGCCAGTTGTTCCGGATTGGGATTGGGGATGACCGCGCAGTCGCCGAAAGCGAATACTTTGTCCTTGACTCCGCGATACTCCGGAAGGGTCATCAGGAAGGAGCTCGACACCGCCTTGATCCCCGGTTTCAATCCGATCACCTGGATGGCTGCGCGGAGTACGTCGCCTGTGGTATTGACCGAGCCGGCCACCGATGCGGCCGCCTTATCATGGCGCACGAGCATCGCGCCGTAGTACAGCGGCTGGGCGATAGCCTCGCGAGCAGCATCCTTAGTGATATTCTTCGCTTTCCGCAGATCCATGAACTCATCGACATAACCTTTATAGTCGGCTGCCGCCGCTGGTTCCACGACCTCAACTCGATTCAGGTCGAGCCCGTGGTTGCCGGCCAGCTTCTCAATCTCTTTGCGGTTGCCGAGCAGGGTGACCGAGGCGATCTGCTCGGACGTGAGCACCCTGGCGGCATCGATCATGCGCGGCTCGGTCCCTTCGGGGAGCACCACTCGCCGATGCAATTTGCGGGCTTTTTCATGTATGGCAGCAACTACGCTCATGACATCTCCAAATACTGTAATATCGGCTAAACAAGTTGCTCGCGAAGTTCCGGATTGGACAGAAACGCCTGGATGAACGGATCGAGATCACCGTCCATGACGGCCTGCACGTTTGAGGTTTCGTGCAGGGTGCGATGGTCTTTGACAAGGTTGTAGGGATGAAAGACATATGAGCGGATCTGCGAACCCCACTCAATCTTCTTCTTGGCCTTCTCGAACTTCTCCATCTTCCTGGCTTCTTCCTCGCGGTGAAGCTGGTAGAGCCGTGCCTTCAGCACGGTAAAGGCGGCATCTTTGTTCTTGTACTGACTTCTCTCCGACTGGCAGGTTACGACAATCCCAGTCGGGATATGGGTGAGCCGGATAGCCGACGACGTCTTATTGACATGCTGGCCGCCTGCGCCGGAAGACCGGTACGTATCGACTCGCACGTCCTCGTCTTTGATTTCGATTTCCACGTTGTCTTTCACGACCGGGTAGACGTGAATCGAGGCGAACGACGTGTGCCGCCGGGCGTTGGCGTCGAACGGCGAAATCCGGACCAGCCGGTGCACCCCGGATTCAGCCTGCAGGAACCCGTAGGCGTAGTCGCCCTTGAACTCGAGAGTAGCCGATTTTAGTCCGGCCTCTTCGCCGGGTTGATAGTCAAGTAGTTCGACCTCGAAATTCCGCCGCTCCGCCCAGCGGTTGAACATCCGGAACAACATGTCGGCCCAGTCCTGAGATTCCGTGCCCCCCGCGCCGGGGTGGATTGTCAAAATGGCGTTCCGGTGGTCGTCCGGCCCGGAGAGCATGGCCGCCAGTTCGAGTTTCCCCAGCTCCTGTGAGAGTGTGGTCAGTGAACGATCGAGCTCAGCGACTTCGGGAGAGTCCGGATCGATAATCTCAAGCAGCTCCGCGGAATCGTCAAGCTCCCGCTGGAGGCTTTCAATCGACGCGATCCACTTCTTGTGGCTGGCGACTTCCTTGAGGGTCTCCTGAGCGGTCTGATTGTTGTCCCAGAAACCGGCCTCGACCGTCCGGGCTTCAAGCTCGGTCACTTTCTTCTGACGCTCGTCGAGGTCAAAGATACCTCGCTAGCTTGTCCACACGGTCTTTGAGTTGCGGTATAAGAGTTCTTAGTTCAGCAGTAACCACGGTTCGCACTCCGGGCCAAAATCAGGCCGAGAATATATGTTTTTTTCCGAAGGAGGTCAAAACTTATTCGACCTCTCCGCCCACAATTCGCGTGCGTATAAATATCTGTCCGATAAGCCGTTATTGGTCACGCCAAGTATTGACAGTCCGGTCAGCGTGTGTATTTTAGCGCGATGGCAACTCAGGTGCACACGCTGGTGGTGGGGCCGTTTGCGGCCAATTGCTACCTCCTCTGGGAAAGAGACACCGCGGAGGGTCTGATTATCGATCCGGGCGCCGAAGCCGATGAGATCGCCCAAGCGGTGGACGAGTTTCAGATCGCCCCCAAGGCTATCCTGCTGACCCACGGGCATGGCGACCATATCGCCGCGGTTGCCGAACTCAAGCAGCTTTACAACGTGCCAATGTACATTGGACGAGGCGAGGAAGAGCTCCTGGCCGACCCAAGCGCCAACATCTCAGCCTTTTTCGACCACCCCATAGTGGCGCCCAAGCCAGATTCTTCGGTCCGCGACGAACAACTGATCCGGGTAGCCGGAATCGAACTTCTGGTCCTGGCCACGCCGGGCCATACGCCGGCCGGGGTTTGCTACCTGGAGGAAGAGGCCGGCCGGTTGTTTAGTGGTGACACGCTGTTCGCAGGATCGATCGGCCGGACCGACCTGGCCGGCGGCGACTATGAGCAGTTGATAAGATCCATCGAGACTAAGATCATGCCCCTGCCTGACAATGTGACGGTGTATCCCGGCCACGGGCCGCAGACCACGGTGGGAACCGAGCGCGTCTCCAATCCGTTCCTTATCAAAGGCCGCTATGCGTGAACTCGACAATATCGTCCCTCTGAACAATCTTGGGCTTACCGACTACCACTGCCATTGCGATTACAGTATCGACGCGGTCGGCACCATCGACGAGTACTGTGAGGCGGCGCTCAAACGCGGGCTGGCCGAGCTGTGTTTCACCACTCACTGGGATACCGGGCCGCTGAGCGGAGATCGAATTCGAATCGACGGCCACGAGAAGCCGGCCGTGCCGGACAACCTGGCGCCGTATGTCGACGACGTCCTTCGAGCGCGCGAAAAGTACTACCAGCGTGGCCTCTGGGTGGTCCTGGGTCTCGAGTACGGTTGGTACCCCAACTGTCAGGAATCGGTAATAGCTCTGAAAGACAGGTACCATTTCGACTTTGTCTTGTGCGGGGTTCATGAATTGGACGGGCGCTGTTTCTCGTGCGAGGGGTGTTTCCCAAACTGCTTTCCGCACTACTCAGTCGAACAGATCGTGGACAAGTACGTGGGCGAGATTGTCGCGGCGGCAGAAACCGGTCTATTCAACTGTATCGCCCATCTCGATTATCTGCGGAAATACGGTCAGGGTTTCTACGGTCCGCGGCTGAACGAACTTTTGCTGGACCGCTTGATCAGCGTGGCGTTCCCGGTGCTCAGGTCTACCGGGACGGCGCTCGAAGTCAATACCTCGGCGATTCGCCGCAAGTTCGACGATTATTTCCCCCGGGCCGCGATCGTGAATGCGGCGCGAAAAGCCGGTATCGAAGTGCGCTACCTTGGATCCGATGCCCACGCTCCCGACCAGGTGGGGTACGATTTCGACGCGGCCGTAGCGCTGGTGTCGCCCTGGTTCGAGGCCTGGTGCGAAGATTGAGACGGTCACAGGCCGAGCGATTTGAACAGGAAGCTTCCCCGGTCTTTCTATAATCGGCCCACTCTGCAGGTGGCCCGCGAACTGCTTGGCAAGATCATCTCCTATCGTTCCCGACGGGGGATGCTTTCGGGGCGCATTGTCGAGGTCGAGGCGTATATCGGCGAGGACGACCCCGCCTGCCACGCGGCGCCCGGTCCGACCAAGCGCAACCAGATCATGTACGGCAAGGCGGGATTCAGTTACATCTACTTCATCTACGGCATGTACTACTGCTTCAACGTGGTAACCGAAAGAGCAGGCTTCCCGGCCGCGGTATTGGTGCGCGCTGCCGAGCCGCTTAATGGTATCCATATCATGAGAGAGCACTCGCCTCGTTCTCGACCCAGCGCTATCCTGAGCGGGCCGGGCAAGTTCTGTCGCTCATTCGGCTTGACCACACGGCAGTCAGGTGTCGATTTGACTGGTCCGGAGCTTTTTCTGTGCGATGATGGATCAGATGCCGGCGAGATCATCGTCACACGACGGATCGGTATCAATAAGGGGGATACGTTGCCGTATCGGTTTTTTGTCGCGGGATCGGAGGCGGTATCGGGCCCGCGCGAGTTGCGGCACTCCCCGATTCCAACAGGTAAGTTTTAGCTGTCCCCGCGGCAAGTTCCTGCGTATAAAGAACCTGACCTCTTTTGGGAGATACGGCAAGTTGTTCGAACAAGATCTGATTCATCGAGCTATTATATACGGGCCGGTCATTCTGTTCTCCCTGACTCTGCACGAATTCTTTCATGCCTGGACGGCGATGAAATTTGGTGACCCGACCGCGGCGCGCCTGGGGCGTTTGACACTCAATCCGCTGGCCCATCTGGACCTGATGGGTACGATAGTGATGGTGGCATCAGGTTTTCGTTTCGGCTGGGCCAAGCCGGTGCCGGTCAACCCGCTGAATCTTCGCAATCCCAGGGTCGCCGATATCTGGATTTCCGCCGCCGGGCCGCTCTCCAATCTCGCGCTTGCGCTTCTGTGCGGTTTGATATTTCGAGTGACCGACGCCCCCGAAGTGGTTCAACGTCTTCTCATGGCCGGGGTGGTTATCAACGTCACGCTGGCGTTTTTCAATATGATTCCGCTGTTCCCTCTCGACGGTTCCCACGTTCTCCGCAACCTCCTGCCACGCGAGATGGCAGCCGGGTATGAGCGTTTCGAGCAGTTCGCCCCATGGCTGCTCTTGATTGTCGTAGTCAGCGGCTTATTCTGGCGGGTGCTTGGACCGGTGGTGGGTGCCGTGGTAAGGTTCTTGCTCGGAATCTGAGAGGGAATGGCCACACAGATCATGATGCAGCCGCCACGGTGTCTCCCCGCGCTCAGCAGGTTAGGGGCTTGTTTATCCATTATCTGTCTCTTGGCCGGTTGTCAGACATCGAGAGATATGGTTGTCGGCGATGAGAAGGCCGAGACTGGCGTCGTGGCCGACGCTCTCTCGTTCAATGCCCGCCTCTGGCGTGAGGGTAAGCCGACCAGTTTCAAACTTGAGCTGTATGTGACCGACAGCGTGGTGGGACTATCGGGCCGAGGGTATCTCGGCAAGGGGGCCCTCAAGGGGTGGCTGACCGGTGATTCGATCAAGGTCTTTTTCCCAGGCACAAACGAGTATCTATACGAGTCACTCGATCAAGTCGCGCACAAGACAGATTGCCCGGTGACTGTGACCGGCCTGAATCTGTTGGGTCTGGCTACGACTCCGCCGGATTCTGCGGCACTGGCGAATCGGATACTCGTGACCACCGACAATCGCCGCCAGAACAGGCTGGAGTTCGACATAGGACCCACCGACACTTCCTGTGTCTGGCAGGTGAATCTGATATACGACCGCGAGAAATCAGGCTGGAGTGTTCGCGATTTCCGCTTCGTCAGCGGCGACGAGTTGGTTCTGAAAGCCACGCGGGAACGCTACCGCCAGGGAGTCCGAGTCCCGCGGAAGCGATTCGAGGTAGTTATCCCGCCTGACGCGACGCGAATAACCCCCTGAAAATCAATCGGTTAACTCAATTGACAAAAGCCTGGAAGTTGGCCATTTTATAAGTTTGTGGTTAGGTACGGACCGGTCGATGAACCTCTATTCGCGGACATTTTCGTTTCTCAAGCCGTTCTGGAAGCAGTTGGTGACAGCGTCGAGTTCTGCCGCCATGTACTCGCTCCTGACCGGGCTTATGCTCTGGATGATCGGCCCGCTGCTGATGACGCTTTTCCAGGTTGAGTCTGGTCCGCTGTTCGAGTCCGGACCGGTAGAAACGCAGCCCGCCCCCCTGACACTTACGGAGCCGGTCGCTCCCGGTCCGATCGCCCCCGAAATCGCCCAGGGCTGGATCTACCACCTGAAAGACGCCCTCAAGGGGTGGATCGATCAGGCAGTCCAGGGAGATTCGCACGCCTCGACCCTGGCCAACTTCTGCGTGCTCATCCTCATAGTCGCTCTGATCAAAAACATCTTCTACTACATCCAGGCCTACTACATGGTTTGGGTTCAGCAGTCGGTCATGCGAAGTTTTCGTGACCGGCTGTTCGCCAAGTACCAGCGGCTGTCGCTTGCCTATTTTCATTCCAGGCGCACCGGTCAGATCATTTCGCGGGTTACCAATGATGTCGCCGTGCTGAACGAATCGATTGACATCGGCTTCAACCAGTTCGTCTCCGATGCCGTTCTGACTCTGGTGCTGGCGATTTCGCTGGTGATTCTGAGCTGGGAATTGACCCTGATGGCCGCGGTGGTGCTGCCGGCGGTGTTCGGATTCATCTGGTTTATAGGCCGCAAGATGCGCAAGTATTCCGAGCGGGCGCAGCGCAAGATGGCCGATGTCAACTCGGTGCTCGAGGAAGCGATCAGCAACGTGCGCATTGTCAAGGCGTTCTCGATGGAAGATTTCGAATCGAAGAAGTTCTTTCGCACGACCTTCGATTACTTCCGTGCCCTGGTGCGTATGCGTCGTATCCGTCACCTGTCGTCGCCGATAAACGATCTGCTGGCCACGATCGCCGGAATAGTCATCCTCTACTTTGCGGGCACACGGATAGTCCAGGGTACGGGGGCGCTGGACGCCGGCGACTTTATTACTTTTGTGCTGGTCATGTTTGCCATGATCAAACCGGTGAAATCGCTCTCCCAGATTCACGTAAAAATACAGGAGGGGATGGCGGCATCGGAGAGGATTTTCGGCGTGCTCGATGCGCCGGAAGATGTCAGCGAGAAAGTCAATGCCCGAACCCTCGATCATTTCAGCGGTTCGATCCGTTACGACAATGTGTCCTTCTCCTACAAGGGTACGAGCGAAGTCCTGAGCGATGTTTCGCTCGAGGTCAGGCGGGGCGAGGTTATCGCCGTAGTGGGTCCGTCGGGTGCGGGCAAATCGACCCTGCTCGACCTGCTGCCGCGATTCTACGATCCGCAGAAAGGGGCTATCAGCATCGATCGTGTCGATATTCGCGACCTGTCGCTTAGATCACTTCGCGGCCTGATGGGCATTGTCACCCAGGAGACGTACCTTTTTAACGATACCGTGCACAGCAACATCGCTTATGGCCAAAACGGTATCGCGCCGGGAAAAGTCGAAGAGGCGGCGCGGATGGCCAACGCGCACGAGTTCATCTCGGCGCTGGAGCACGGCTATGATACGCTGGTCGGCAACCGGGGGGTGAAGCTCTCCGGGGGACAGCGGCAGCGGGTGGCAATCGCCCGCGCGCTTCTGCGTAATCCGCAGATATTGATATTCGACGAGGCAACATCGGCGCTGGACACCGAATCGGAAGCGCAGGTACAGGAGGCGATCGACCGGTTGATGGCCAGTCGCACAGTTCTGGTGATCGCGCACCGTTTATCCACGGTCAAGAATGCCGACCGCATCATAGTGCTGGACAAAGGGCGGATAGTCGAGTCCGGGACTCATGACGAGCTGATGTCCCGTGATGGTCTGTATAACCGGCTTTATCTGATGCAGTTCAGGGACTGGGGATGAACCTGCTCTTTCTCGATTCGGTCGACGCGCGGACTTTCGGGGGATACGAAAACTGGATTCTGCTAACGGCGCGCCACTTTCTGGAGCGCGGTCACCGGGCGACCGTGGTAGGGCGTCCAGGCGCCGAGTATCTCCGACGGGCCTCGTTACTCTCAGACAAAATCGAAGTGGTCGAGTTGCCAATTGCCGGGGATTTTAACCCAGCGACAATCGTCCGTATGAGGCGCCTTCTCCAGGATCGGCGGATCGATCTTCTGACGGTGAATTTCAACAAGGACGTCCGCCTCGGCGGGTTGGCCGCGCGCTGGTACGGTCGAACAAAAGTCTGCTGGCGAATGGGGCTTGACGTAACTCGCAATGGGTGGGCGCACCGATATTTGTCGCCCCGGCTTGTTGATGGCGTCATGGTATGCTCGCACGCCCTCAAACGACAGGTGACACGGCATGGCTATCTGTCTGATGCCATGGTGGAAGTGGTTCATATCGGTATCGAAGACCGAGTTTTTGAGAGACCGAACCCGCCCGCCGCTGCTGCGCTCAGACAGAAATATCGGCTGGATGCTGACAGCCTGGTCGCCGTAACGGTCGGACGATTCGTCGATCAGAAAGGACATATCTATCTGGTAGAGGCGGCCCCGGAGATTGTTAGACGGGTGCCTTCGGCGGTTTTTCTCTTGCTCGGCGATGGTCACCTCGAGACTTTGCTGCGCACGCGAATCGCTCAGCTTGGCTTGGATAACCGCTTTATATTCGGCGGCATGCTGGATAACATCGACGTTGAGCTAGCCGGCGCCGATTTAATGATCCACCCCGCCGTGGAAGAACCGGCGTCCTTTGCCATAGTCGAAGGTATGAGGGCCGGGTTGCCCACCGTGGCCAGCCGGGTGGGTGGTATTCCGGAAGAGCTGACAGACGGTAAAAGCGCACTCCTGGTGCCGCCGTGCGATTCGAGTCAATTAGCCGAGGCAGTAATCAAGATGCTCTTGTCGGCCGAATTGCGAGCTAAGTACAGTCAAGCGACTCAGCAGCGCTGGCGCGAGGAGTTCCGTCTTAGCACCATGATGCGCAAGGTGGAGACATACTTCGGAAAGTTGTTGGAACGGTAGGTTGCGCGGTGAGCTTGCTTAACTGGCTGGAACATCGTACCAAAGACGCCGTGTTCGGATTGTGCCGGCTATTCTTTCGCAAGGGGCGCACCCCGGCGCCGGCTATCGATGGTGCGCGCATATCCAAAGTACTGTTCCTCCGCCCTGAGAAAATCGGCGACATGGTGATCTCGCTGCCCGTGTTCGATGCTCTCCGAACGCGATACCCTCACATCCGCATATCCGTGCTGGCATCCCCGCGTAATGTAGCTCTCATAAGGAACGATTCGCGCTTCGAACGAATCTTCATATACAGAAAATGGCAATGGGAGGACTTTCGGCAACTGGCCGCAGTTCGCAGGGAGCATTTCGACTGTGTGATCGACATGATCGACAATGACTCGGTAACAGCGCTCTTTTTTTCGCAGCTTGCGGGCAAGCGGTCGGTGAGGATCGGAGTCGGCAAAACGCGCCACGCTATCTTCTATGACTACAACCATATTCACTCTGACGGAATCGGCGAGCATATAGTCGACAACACGTTGAAGCTGCTGGCGCCGTTCGGCATCAACGGGTCGACAGTGTCCGGTTTCGCGCCGCCGTTCATGACGGCTGAGGCGCGCGCTAAGGCCGAAGCCGCCGTGGCGATCGACCCGCCCGGAACGCTCAGATTCGGCTTTAACCTCTCAGCGGGCAAACCGAATCGCATCTGGCCGCGGGAAAAGGTCATCGCGCTCTGTCGTGCTTTGATCTCATGGAAAGCCGATAGCCGCATCGTCCTGATATCCATGCCTTCGGATCGAAGAAACGCCGAAGAAGTGGCGGCTGAGGCAGGTGATCGTGTGCGCCTTGCTCCCGCCGGCATGGGCCTGATCGAGGTGAGCGCCCTGATTGCGCGGCTTGATCTGCTGATCTCGCCGGATACGTCGCTGATTCATATCGCGCGCAGCTTTCAGATTCCGGTGGTCGGTCTTTACAATCGAGCAGCCAAGAATTTCCGTCGCTGGCAGCCATATCGCCAGCCGGACGGCGCGGTGGTCGGCGCCGATGATGACACTATCGCCGATATCAGCGTTGACCGAGTGTTCGAGCGGGTGAAACAGGTGCTCGCGCGAATGAAGGCGGGGCAAGAATGAAAAAGCTTTCGGTGGTGATAATCGCCCGCAATGAAGAGGCCAATATCTCGCGGTGTCTCGAGTCCGTGCAGTGGGCCGACGAGATCATTGTTGGCGATTCCGGCTCAGACGACCGAACTGTGCCTATCGCTCAAAGCTACAGCGCGAAGATTGTCACGTATGTCTGGCGCGGCTTTGGTCCGGCCAAACAGATAGTAACCGATCACGCCGAGGGTGAGTGGATTCTCTCTATCGACGCCGACGAGGAGGTCACTTCGGACCTGGCGGACGAAATCAGGGCGGCGATTGCCGACTCCGGAGGCATCGTGGGGTTCCGGCTGCCGCGGCGCACGCAGTTTCTTGGCCGATGGATCGCCCACGGCGGCTGGTATCCGGACCTGGTTTTACGCCTCTATCGTCGTGGCCGTGGTCGTTTCACCGACGCGCATGTCCATGAGGAGGTGCTGGTAGATGGTCCTACGGGATGCCTCGGACATGATCTGCTGCACTACAGCTATCCAAATCTCGATGTATATCTCGATAAGCTCAACAAGTACACGACACTCGCCGCAGAGGACGCGCTGCGAAGAGGTCAGACCGCCGGTCCGGCGCGGATCATTTTCAACCCGCTTGCCAAGTTCCTTAAACAGTATATACTGAGAGCCGGGTTTCTCGACGGTCGTGAGGGGCTGCTGTTGGCGGTGCTCTCGGCCGGTTATGTGATGACCAAATACGCGAAGCTCTGGGACCTGCGGCGAGGAAGGATTCGGAGTCGGAGTAAATCTGATGCCGGAGATTGATTTACAATCAGGCGATCGACTGCTGATCTGCCGCACCGATCGCCTCGGCGACCTGGTCCTTGCGTTGCCGTTTGTCGAAACGCTGAAGGCGCGCTACCCGGACTGCCCGGTTGACGTAATGGCGTCGCTGTATGCATCGCCCATCCTCGAAAACAACCCCGGCATCGATCGAATCGTGCGAGTCCAGAACGATCAACTCGTTTCCAGCCGCAACTACCGCAAGGAACTGGAGCAGCGGGTCAAGAAGGGAAACTACAAGGCGGCGGTACTGCTCTATCCGGAGCGGCAGATCAGTCGCCTGCTCTATCGCATGGGCGTACCGGTGCGGATTGGCACCGCAGGTCGGTTTCATTCGGTGTTTTTCACACATCGGCTGCTGCATAGCCGCAAGTCGAACAAGAAGCACGAAGCGGAATACAATCTCGACTTCCTGGAGTATTTCCGTCCAGGGCGGACGATCACTCATCCTACGGTCTACCCGACCGCCAAGGAATTGAAGAATGCGCGGCGGATACTCGAGATGCGGGGAATAGACACGCCGTTCATGGTCATTCATCCGGGCTCGGGCGGCTCAGCCGAACGCTGGCCGATGCGCCGTTTCCTCGAGCTATACGCCGCCCTGAACCGGAGAGGGCACACGGTTGTTATCACAGGATCGGACAGCGAGGGAAAAGCGGTACGGGAGTTGGCTGTTGAGATGGGCATCGCGATCAAAGAGTTGACCGGTCAAACCGATCTTAGGACCTTAGCGGCCGTTCTCTCGCTGGCGTCGACAGTGATTGCGAATTCCACCGGGCCGCTCCACCTGGCTGTAGCGGTGGGTACTCGGGTGGTGGGGCTTTATCCCGGTCGGCAAATCATGTCGCCGGTGCGCTGGGGGCCGATCGGCGAGGGGCATCGGGTGATGCAGCCGGAATCCGATCCCTGCCGCTGCCCCGCCGGCCAGTGCCGCTGCATGGAGACGATTACAGCCGAGCAGGTAGCTGAGGCTGCTGGAGCAGTTTATGACGGTGCCGTCAGAAAGTAAACCTCAGGTCAAGTACAACCTGGCGCAGTTTATCATACAGGTCGAGGCGCTCAACGCCAATATCGACGTAGCCCTGTTGCGCCGGGCATACGAGGTTTCGGACACGGCTCACGCCGGCCAGCGGCGCTCCTCGGGCGAGCCGTTTATCGAGCACTGTCACGAGGTGGCGCTCTTCCTGGCGGAACTGCACATGGACTCGACCACTCTTGCCGCCGGGCTGCTTCATGATGTGGTCGAGGACACGCCATGCACTCTCGAGCAGGTTCGCGAGGAGTTCGGCGACGAGGTGGCCGACCTGGTCGACGGTGTCTCCAAGATCAGTGCGGTCGAGTTCAACTCGATCGAGGAGCAGCAGGCCGAATACTTTCGCAAGATGCTCCTGAGCATGGCCAAGGATATCCGCGTGATCATCATCAAACTGGCCGACCGCATGCACAACATGCGCACGCTCGAAGCGCTGCCGCTCGCCAAGCGGAAACGGATCGCCCAGGAGACACACGACGTTTACGGCCCGCTGGCGCACCGTCTCGGCATCTATAAGGCCAAAACCGAGCTGGAGGATCTTGCGCTCAAGCACCTGCAGCCGGAGATTTACGCGGAGCTGGCCAAGGCCGTGAAGGAGAAGAAGGAAGAGCGCGAGGCCTACATCGAGGAGATAACCAAGCCAATAAAGGAAGCGCTCGCCAGGGACGGCATCAAAGCGGATGTCTACGGGCGAGCCAAACACCTCGACTCCATCTATCACAAGATCGTCAAACGCGGCGTACCATTCGATCAAATCTACGATTTACTTGCTATCCGTGTGATCGTGCAAAACGAGCGCGAATGCTACCACACCATGGGTATTCTCCACGCCATGTGGAAGCCGGTGGCGGGACGGTTTCATGACTACATTGCTAATCCCAAACCGAATGGGTACCGCTCGCTTCACACGACCGTTTTCGGCCCACGCAATAAGACAGTCGAAATCCAGATTCGCACGCGCAAGATGCACGAGTTCGCCGAAAACGGAATCGCCGCCCACTGGCTGTACAAAGAGGGGCGACAGTATCTCAGCCGCGACGACAAACAGATGATCTGGCTGCGCGGCGTGCTCGAATGGCAAAAAGACGACCTGCTCAATCCGACCGAGTTTATGGAATATCTCAAAATGGATCTCTACTCGGAGGACATCTTCGTCTATACGCCCAAAGGGAAGTTGGTTCACTTGCCGCGGGGCGCTACGCCGCTCGACTTTGCGTTCCAGATTCATACCGAGATCGGTTTCCATTGCGCCGGAGCGAAAATCAACGGCCGTCTTCAGCCGCTGTCAACCAAGCTGCAATCGGGTGACATGGTTGATATAATAACCAATCCGACCCACACGCCGTCACACGACTGGCTCAAACTGGTCAAGACGTCGTCGGCACGCTCGCGTATCCGTCGATGGCTGAACCAGGCGAAGTTCGAGCAGTCGGTGGCGCTCGGAAGAGAGATACTCGAGCGCCGTTTGAAAGAGATGCGGTTGGCGATGCCGAACGATGCCCAGCTTCAGGAATACGCAGAGCATCTCGATCAGAAGTCCGCCGAAACCATGCTCGCTGCGATCGGCAGCGGGGCGCTGGCACCACGGCTGGTCATCAACCTGATTCATCCCGAGGACATCCCCGAGGCGCCGCCGGGAATTGTCGGTCGGCTGGTCGAGCGTATCCGCGGCACCAAGGGTGTGCGGGTTCAGGGGATGGCCAACATGATGTTCCGTTTCGCGGGCTGCTGTCAGCCGGTGCCGGGCGAGGACATCGTCGGTTTCATCACGCGAGGTCGCGGCGT
Source organism: Candidatus Zixiibacteriota bacterium (assembly GCA_040752815.1). Lineage (NCBI taxonomy): Bacteria > Pseudomonadati > Candidatus Zixiibacteriota > Candidatus Zixiibacteriota bacterium. The sequence continues at coordinate 12,798 of JBFMGC010000018.1, read as the reverse complement.
GACTATCCATCATGCCAGTTGCAAGCTGGCAATCGACCTGGCCAACCAGGCGCCGGAGCGGAAAATCGCTGTTAGTTGGGACGCCGGCATGGACCAGTCATTCGTGGTGCAGCTCGATGTGGTCGTTGAGGACCGCAAAGGGATGCTGCACGATATCACCGAGGCTATTGCCGATTCCAATACCAACGTGCGCGGCGCGGAGATCTATTCACTCGACACGACCGCGCAGGGAAAGTTTCTGATCGAGGTATCAAGCCTGTCACATCTCAATCGGATTATCGACAAGATGAAGAAGGTAAAGGGTGTGATCCAGGTGCAACGTTCCCGTCGCTACGACCCGGGGGAGTAGGGGGCATGGTGACCCACCGTTGTTCTTGTGGGCGGCAGACCTCCCGGTCTGCCCCATCCATCTCGTTGACCGAAGCCGCGGACTCGCCATGGCGTCGAGAGGTTTCGACACCCTCGCGGGTTGCACTAAGCAGTGGTTGTCGAAACCGCCCGAAGCGGGCCGGTTTCGACCTACAACTGTCTCGATGGACGGGCAGAAGAAGTCGTCTGCCGCGAACGAAATGCCGTAACGGCTCCTCTGCGGGCGGGGCTCGTCTTGTCTTACAACCCTTGACATCGCTATCTTGAATGCTGATTTTTGGCGCGTGTGTGCCCTTGTCCACGAGTTTCGAGCTCAAGCTCAATGTCTAAGGAGGATACGATGAGCAAAACTGCTACCGCTCTGTTCCTGACAGTGCTTACCCTCGCAGGCAGCGCTCTGGCTGCTCCCGGCGACACCCTTAAGTCAATCCCAGCGCCGTATATGTGCCCGCAGGGACTTGCCTACGACGGCAAGTACCTCTGGTGTGTGGATCGGCGGAGTGATCAGATCTACGCTGTCAGCCGCACCGACGGCGCCATTCAGGATTCGATCTCAACCCCCGGCTACGTGCCGCGCGGACTGGCGTTCGACGGCAGACTGCTGTGGGTAGCCGACGCTGAGGAAGAGCGTCTATTCGCGATCAATCCGTCCAGTAAGATAGTTGAGCGAACAATTCCGAGTCCAATCTCCGAACCCACGGGTCTGGCGTGGGACGGCAAGCGCTTGTGGATCAGCGGCGACGGGTACAACAAGATTGATCTTATCAGTATCGACGACGGCACTACGATTGTATCTATCCCGTCACCGACGTCGCACACGACAAGTCTGTCTTATGATGGCGCGTACCTTTGGGTAGCGGACCGGTTTGCGGATCGGATCTACATGGTCGCGCCGGTGCGCGGGGACGTGGTCATGAGTTATCCGTCGCCGGGGCCGTACCCGTGCGGGTTGGCCTGGGACGGCAAGAACCTGTGGGCAGTGGACTATCAGACTGATCGGATATACCAGTTGGTTCGCGATGATGACACACCCTATGCGCGCACCAAAGTCAAAAAGCAGAAGGTCGATTTCCTGCACCAGGTACGAAGCTTCGGGCCGGATACTCTGAAAACACTCGATGTCTACATGGCGCTCCCAGAGAGTTTTGCGAACCAGGATCTTCTCAGCACTGTTGAGTTTTCACCGACAGTTACCGACGTGCTCACTGATAAGTGGGGACAGAAGGTGGCACATTTCCGGTTTGACGATCTCGGCCCGGATCAGTTCACCGAGCTGCGCATGACAGTCTCGGCTAACATGTACGAGACGAGATTCTTTGTGTTCCCGGAGAAGGTCGGTCGCCTTGACGAAATTCCCAAGGCCATCCGCGATGAATACTTAGTGGATGACACCAAATTCGATATCGGCAGCAACACTATCCGCCAGGCCGTACAGGACGCCGTGGGAGTGGAGACGAACCCGTACTGGATCGCACGCCGCATCCAGCAGTATTGTGTCGACAAGCTCGAATACGAGCGGGTCGGCGGATGGAATGTCGCTCCGGCAGTGCTCGAGCGGGGCAACGGTTCATGTTCGGAATACACTTTTGTATACATCGCCATGTGTCGCGCGGCCGGGCTTCCGGCGCGATATGCCGGTGCGATTGTCGTACGCAACGATGACGCCTCCTATGATGACGTGTTTCATCGCTGGGTGGAGGTCTACCTGCCGGGGTACGGCTGGGTGCCGGTGGACCCGTCGCGGGGCGACAGCAAATGGCCGGCGGATGTAGCCGGTTCATTTGGTTTTGTTGCAAACAACTGTTTGGTGACGACTGTCGGCGGGGGCGGCTCGGAGTACATGGACTGGGGTTACAACGGCAACGAGCGGTGGACGTCGAAAGGGAAGTGCAAGGTAGTGGTCGAGAACATCGGCGAGTGGACGCCGGTGGAGTAGTGACGCGAACTTGAGGAGTGACGGTGGGGCGGGATCGCTTCGCGGTGCCCCACCGCCTGCGGTGGGTGAGGATTGAGCGGTAACATTACGCGCACCAAACAGGATCATCGTGCCGCTCGCACCGTCGTCTCCTCCCAATCTGCTCCCACCCCAAGGGGTGGGGCACCAGACTAAAGAGGTGGTTGTGTTTATAATCGGCAGGGTTCCACCCCTGCCGCTCGGTGTCTCTACAGGCTCGGAGGCCTGCCGACCGATGAAGTGATGTGTCGGGATGGCAAGCATCCCGCCCTACAGCTGGAATTCCAGACGCACGCGAGTTTAAGATTGTCCAAGGGGGCAGACGAGGACGTCTGCCGCCCACAAATAGCCGGCTTACTGCGTTCCCAATCCCAGCGTCCGCCATCGGCGGACTGGGGCACCAGATCCCCGTCCTAACTTTTCACCATCGGATGCGAATTTGCGCTCACCCCAGCCGGTACTGCCACGCGAATATCATGTGCGAGATTGATTGATGGGCGGGCGTCCTCCAGACCGAAGCCCTGTCCGGCCAGAGTGCGGCGGTAGACCTCGGTGTGCAGGTCGGTGAACCCCTCGGAGAACTCGACTTCCTTGCCGTCGATTGAGATAGAGCGATAAGTCGTATGCTCTTTGGCCTTGACTTCGTCCGGCAACATGCTGCGATCAATCGACAAGAACCACCGCACGCGCGCCCGCTGAAGCTCCAGATATCCTGCTACCGAGGTCGCCTGAGAAACGTGCAGCTCGTTCTTCTCCACCGGGCCGAAAAGCCAAATCAGCAGATCAAAGAAGTGAATGCCGATATTAGTCGCCAGTCCGCCGGAACGATCGACATGACCTTTCCACGAGACGAGATACCACGGCCCGCGTGAAGTGATATATGTTAGTTGCACCTCATGCTTATCCGACGGCCGCTCTTTCTGAATCCTTTCGCGCAGCGCAATCAGCGCGGGATGGACTCGTAGCTGCAACACAGTATTGATCTTCCGCCCGCTCTCTTGCTCGAGTTCGGCGAGGGCGTCGATATTCCACGGATTCAGCACCAGCGGCTTTTCGCAGATGGCGTCGGCGCCGACCCGAAGCGCAAACCGGCAGTGGGCGTCGTGCAAGTAGTTAGGCGAGCAGATTGAAACATAGTGAATGCGCTGTGAGTCATCGAGGCGGCGGAGCTTTTCGATATGCCGATCGAACCGCTCGAACTCGGTAAAGAACGCTACATCGTTGAAATACCGGTCGAGAATGCCGACCGAGTCGGCCGGGTCGACCGCCGCCACCAAGTTGTGGCCGGTCTCTTTGATAGCCTTCAGATGGCGCGGGGCGACATAGCCGCCGACCCCGGTAATCGCGAAATTCTTCGCCATGCGGTATCTCTGTCCTCTCACAGGTTGGTTTTCGCCGGGCCGTAATATATGAGTCGGCCAATCGGAAGCCAAACGATAATCCGGTCGTCTATTCTACCCGCAGCGCCTCGATTGCGTCGACACGGGCGGCGCGCGCTTCCGGATACGCCCCGGCGGCAATACTTACCACCAGGCCGAACCCAAGCGCGAGCAGCACCAGCCACCTGGGGAGGGCGAACAATTCGATTTCGTCGAACCCTTCCCGCGCCATGAAATAGCGGGCCACTGCCGACGATACCCGGCTGACCGCCCAGCCAAGAGCTATTCCGGCAAGCGAACCGATGAGGCCGATAAGGGCAGACTCAAAGAGGAACAGCGTGCGGATATCACCCTCGGCCGCGCCTAAAGATTTCAGCACGCCAATCTCGCGCCGCCGCTCCATAATCGACACAACCATGGTGTTGACAATGCCGAGCGAGGCGGTAACCAGCGCAATCATCCCCACCAGGGCGAGCGCCATGTCGAAGTAGATGAAGAACTTCTGGATTTCCTCGAATTCCTCGGCGTAGCTAAACGATCGGAAACCGCGAGCCTCAACCGAATCCTTGATCGGCTTGAACGGCAGATGGGGATCGAGCTGCAGGGTCACGCGCGGGTAGGTCTGATATCCGGGGTCGCCCGCTTCATTGAAGAACCCGCCGCCGCTGAGCGCAGCATACAATTCGGTCGGGTCGTTGGACATCCCTTCCGACGAAAACCGCCCGGCGGTAGCGACCGGCACGAGAATCGGTTCGAGCCGACTTTGCCCTTCGCCGGTCTTCAGCACGCCGACAATAGTAAGCGTGTCGGTGATCGTGGTCGGATGATTGAAGATCCCGTCGCTGAACCGGACTACCGCCTGATTGAGTTCATTGCGGACGATCCGCTTCGGGAATTCGACACGCCGCACTGAGTCGATCCAGCCTTTGACGAATACCCGATCGGCAAGGTCTGACGATCCCCGAAGCACGTGCACCAACCCGGAATCGAGGCGAATCCGCTGAACCGATACGACCAATTGTTGCCCGATGATTGATTCGGCTGAATCGATTCCGGCCTCACGAAGAAACATCGTTGTCACCACGGCCTCACGGGCCGAATCCGACTCAAACAACCGCCCGGCCTCCAAACGGGTGAACATCTTAGTAGTCGTAGCGCTATGAGGGACCGCCTGCGCCTGAATCTTCAGGGCGGTGTCGGCGGTCGCCGCCGTTACCTCGTAGGCGTTGTACGGATACGCCAGATCGACTCCGGGCAGTCCGGCCAGCCAGGTTACTACCGAGTCGTTGAGCGGCGACGGTTTGGTGGTATCGGACGATTCCCCGTTGGTCCTGGGGTAGACGTACATCGTGCTGAACAGTCCGAGCTGATTGAACTGTTCGGTAACATACTTCTGATTGCCTGCGCCGAACGAGAGCATGGCGACAAACGCGCCGATCGCGATCATCACGCCGGAGTTGGTCAGAAACGAGCGCAGCTTCATCCGCCAGAGGTTACCTAGCGGGATACTGACCTTGTCGTAGAAAGTCATGCTATCGGCTCTCCGGCCATTCGTCCATAGACCAGGCGGACCGTCCGATGGGCATACTGCGCCGCAAGTTCGGTGTCGTGCGTGACCATGAGCACTGTGATGCCATGCCGATTCAAATCAGCAAGAATCGCCGCGATCTGTCGGCTGTGCTCGTAGTCGAGATTGCCGGTCGGCTCGTCGGCAAACAGCATCTCCGGGCTCTTCACCAGTGCCCGGGCGATCGCGACACGCTGTTGTTCGCCGCCGGATAGGCCGGCCGGTCTGTGATCGAGCCGGTCACACAGGTCGAGCCGCTCAAGGGTTTGGCGCGCCAGGCGGGCGCGCTCCGCGCGAGCCGTCTGATTGAAATAAAGCGCCAGTTCCACATTCTGGAGGGCCGTACGGTGGGCCACCAGGTTAAATGACTGGAAGATCATCCCGACTCGGTTGGCGCGATAGGCGGCCAGCTCCCGGCGCGAAAGATCACCCAGCCTGCGGCCGCCGATTTCGATATGCCCGGAAGTGGGGGTGTCAAGACCGGCGAGCATGGCCAGTAAAGTCGATTTGCCCGACCCCGATGCCCCATCAGTGCCAGGAACTCGCCTTCGTCCACGGACAGACTCACGTGGTCGATCGCCCGTACCTCTTGCGGACCCCGCCTGAAGTAGCGGCAGAGATTTGTGGTCTTAAGGAGCGGGGTTTCCATCGTGGTTTTGCTGGTCCTCGAGTGTCCGTTCTTGTTAACTACGTAATATCGCGCGAGAGGTTCAAGCAAAACTGCGATTCCGAAAGCACGAATCCGTTTGACCGGTGCTCGGCCGCCGCGTATCATGGCCGGGAGAAGTACTAAGCAATGACGGCGAGGAACAGATGAAAGAGACGGTGTTGCGGCTGCTGCCGGAGATAAACGAGATAACCGACCACAAATTACGTGAGCAGGTCATCGCGTGCTGGAGCGAGGCGATCCAATTCCGTGGCTGGACCGAAGAACTGCTGCGGAACATGCCATTTACACTGCTGGCCGAAAACGTGCAGATCACGTTTATCAGTCATGTGCGGGCGGTGTGCGCGATGTGTATCGCCTGCGACAAGGTTTTGAGTGACTTCCACGACGCCAAACGCACGCCGGTCAATCGTGATCATCTCGTTGCCGGGGCGCTACTGGCCGATGTCGGTAAGCTGCTCGAGTTCGAAATTGTCGACGGCAAGCCGGTGAAATCCAACTATGGTATGCATATCCGGCATCCGTTCTCGGGAGTTGGGCTCGCTTTCAAACACGGACTACCATCCGAGGTGATGCATATTATCGCCACGCACTCCAAAGAGGGAACAGGCGAGAAACGCAGCCCGGAGAGCATTATCTTCCATCACGCTGATTTTATTGATTTCGAGCTGGTGAAATAGCATGGCGCAGAACCTCATCGAAAAGATTGTCCAGCGGTTCGCGGTTGGTCTCGAACCGGGGCAGGAGGTTCATGCGGGAGACTTCGTGTCAATTCGCCCGGCCCATGTTATGACTCATGACAACACCGGCGCGGTCATTCCGAAGTTCACATCTATCGGCGCCACGAAGATCCTCGATCCACGTCAGCCGGTGTTCACGCTCGACCACAACGTGCAGGACCGGAGCGAGGCGAATCTCAAGAAATATGCCGCGATCGAGGCGTTCGCCAAACAGCACGGAATCGACTTCTATCCGGCGGGGCGCGGTATCGGACACCAGATTATGTGCGAGGAAGGATACGCCTGGCCGCAGACATTGGCGGTGGCCTCGGACTCGCACTCCAACATGTACGGTGGATTGGGATGTCTCGGCACTCCAATCGTTCGCACCGATGCCGCCGCGATTTGGGCCACTGGTCGCACCTGGTGGCAGGTGCCGCCGGTGGCCAGGGTGGAGCTGAACGGGCGGCTCCGCGCCGGCTCGACCGGCAAGGATGTCATCATCACGCTGTGCGGCGCTTTCAATAAAGACGAGGTCCTGAACCATGCAGTCGAGTTTTGCGGCGATGGGGTCGCGCATTTGTCAGTTGACTATCGGCTCGCAATTGCCAATATGACCACCGAATGGGGGGCGTTGGTCGGCCTGTTCCCAACCGACAAGGTCACGCTGGATTGGCTGCGGAGGCGATCAGAGTTTGTGCGAAGGCGCGGGCCGACCGGGCAGCCGTCCGAGGCGGGCGCGACAGACGGATCAAGCACCAGATTGAACGACAAGAGGATAGATGGATTATCTAAGAATATACTTTATGCCGATCCGGACGCCTTCTACGCTAAACAGCTAAAGCTCGACCTGTCCACGGTGTCGCCGCACGTATCCGGCCCGCATAACGTCAAGACGTACACGTCGATTCCGGAGATTCGCAAGCGCCATGTCAAAATCCAGAAGGCGTACCTCGTCTCCTGCGTGAACAGCCGTGTCGAAGACATCGCCGCTGCCGCGAAAGTGATCAAGGGGAAGCGAGTCGCTGACGGTGTTGAATTCTACATCTCGGCGGCGTCGAGTGAGGTGCAGGCCGAATCAACCCGCCGTGGCGACTGGCAGTCGCTGACCGATGCCGGCGCGAGAGAGCTTCCGCCCGGCTGCGGGCCGTGTATCGGTTTGGGAGTCGGCCTTCTGCAGGACGGCGAAGTGGGGATCTCGGCGACCAATCGCAATTTCAAAGGCCGGATGGGTTCGCGCGACGCACAGGCTTATCTTGGTTCGCCCGAGGTAGTGGCCGCGTCGGCGGTGGCCGGGTATATCGACGGCCCGGACGTCGGCGACGTACCCGAGGTGAAGGCGTCGACAACCGTTGCATCGCGGCCCTCCACACGACCTACCGTATCCGTACTGAAAGACTTCCCAAATGAAATCGCGGGCGAATTGATCTTTTGCCATCAAGATAATCTCAATACCGATGGTATCTATCCCGGCAAGTACACCTATATCGATGACTTCACCCCGCAGCAGCAGGCGCAGGTAGTCATGGAGAACTACGATCCGGAGTTCGGTACGATTGTCAACAAAGGTGATATCCTGGTCGGCGGGTTTAATTTTGGCACCGGCAGCTCGCGCGAGCAGGCGGCTACGGCGTTGAAATATCGCGGCATCAGGCTGGTGCTGGCCGGCTCGCTGAATCAGACGTACCAACGCAACGCACTCAACAACGGTTTTCTCGCGCTCGAAACACCTGGTCTGTGCCGTGACCTGAAGCAGCGGTTCGGTACGGACGCTCTTACTGTGCGGACAGGTATAACGGCAAAGATCCGTTTCGATACGGCGACTCTCGAAGCGGGCGGCAAGACGTACGCGATTGATCCGGTGGGTGTCGCCGCACAGGAGTTGGTGATTGAGGGCGGGCTGGAAAATTGGGTAAAGAAGAAACTGTAAGGCGGATCCGTTTCGCCTGGCCGCTGTGGCGTAGTCTCGACAATGTGCGAAACGTCACCTTGAGCTTGTCGAAGGGTGACATCAAGGGTGCGAGTTATGCTTCGACAGGCTCAGCATGACATAGCAGGGCAGAGGCCCGACGGTCCCGGCAATGCGCATGGAAACGGCAGAACCGCCAAGGGTTCTGCCCTACGCTATTTGTGAGGTAAGAAGTACATGGCGAGTCACAAGAAGATCGACAGGAACTGCGTGCACCTCGCGGGAGAGTTTTTTGTTGCTGCGGAACTCTGCAAGAGGGGTTACAACGTGGCGCTGACAATGGGGAATGCCAAAGCGATTGACATTCTGGCAGAGAAACGGGGAGGAGCTGCCCTGGTTCAGGTGAAGAGTGTGCAGCGCAAGACCGGTTGGCCAATCATGAAGGACAAGATAGAGAAGAATGTGGTCTACGTACTGGTCTGCTTGAACGAACCCGGGGAACCGCCGTCGTACTCCATCATGACCGAGCACGAAGCAAGGGAAAGCACGAAGCAGTACCCCACGCGAGGAGTCATTTGCCATGCCACGGCAATGAAACTGGGTCATCGTGAGGCATGGCACAAGGTAGAAGAGGCTTTAAGGCACTCGCCCAGATAGAGAGCATCATTAGATTGAAACGAACGTGGCACCCATGGCGATCCTACAAGAAACCGGATTCCCGTGGTCATGCTTCGACAGGCTCAGCATGTCTTTGAGATGGCAGAACCACAACAGCCGCTCGCTTCCGCGCGCGGCGCCTGGGTTCTGCCCTACAAGGAAACAACTTCTGAAAGCAACACATGCCAGACAAGTCAATCTCCCGCCAGATCGCTGAGTTCGCGGTCGGGCTCGGCTACAATGACCTGACACCTGAAGCGATTCATGAGGTCAAGCGGTATCTCTATGATTCGCTTGGATGTGCCTATGGTGGGTATCACACCAAGGACGTGGGCATCCTCCGCGGGATTTACACAGATATGGGCGGGAAGCCTCAGGCGACCCTGTTCGGTTTCGGCGACAAGCTGCCCGCAGCCAACGCCGCACTGGTCAACTCGCTGATGATCCGCGCACTTGATTACAACGACATCTACTGGAAAGAAGACCCGTCGCACCCGTCGGATATAATACCGGCGGCGCTCTCGGTGGGCGAAATGGTGGGCGCCTCGATGAAAGAAGTCATCGTTGGAATCGTCCTCGCCTATGAGTTTGAAATGCGGCTGTGCGAGTTTGCCGTTCCCGGCGTGCGCGAGCGCAAGTGGCACCATGCCACACTGACACAGTTCGTCTCGCCGATTGTCGCGGGGAAGATGCTTGGCTTGACTGTCGATCAGATGGTCCACGCGATCGGTATCAGCGGCTGCCATAATCACACGATCGGCTGTCCGACAGCCGGGAAACTCACCATGATGAAGAATACGGTCGATCCGATGGCGGTCCAGGCGGGCGTGGTGGCCGCGCTGATGGCGCGGCGCGGATATACCGGCACCGAGGCGGTGTTCGAGGGGAAAGAGGGGCTGATGGATGTATTCGGTCCGAAATGGGAAAAGGATAATCTGCTGGGCGGGCTGGGCACGAAATTCAAAATCCTCGAATGCTCGATGAAGGGCTTTCCGACCGAGGCGCTCACCCACACGCACCTGACCTGCATGTTGAAAGTGATCCGCGAGAACGATATCAAGCCGGAGCAGATTGAAACAGCGACAGTGACCACTATCGCCCGCGCTTGTGATATCCTGTTTGATCCGCACAAATATCGCCCCGAATCTCGCGAGACTGCCGATCATTCGTTGCCGTACTGTCTCGCGGCCGCGATTGTCGATCGCCAGATCAGCACGGCGTCGTTCTCGGAGGAGAAACTCAAAGACCCGCGCATTTGGGCGGTGATCGACAAGATCAAGGGCGAGGCATCTATGGAATTCGAGAAGATGTTCCCCGCCAAACAGCCGTCGAAAGTGGTCGTGCGCACCGAAGACGGTCGCGAGTACTCCGCTTATCTCGAATATCCGAAAGGTGATCCCCGCGAGCCTATGACCGAGGAGGACCTTGATATCAAGTTCGCGGGCCTGGCCGAGAAGTTACTGAGCGCCGAGCGGCGGCAGAATGTCAAAGACACGATCTTCAATTGCGAGAAACTCTCCGCTCCGGAGTTCATGCAGGCGACAGTAGTGTGAGGGGGTAGCAGAAAGCACTCGGAATTGTCACTGCGAGCGGACATGCGCCGCGTCCTGGCGGTCGCATCGTAGCGCGGCAATCTCAACATGTTATGTAGGTGCAGGTTGAGGTCGCCACGGCTCCTCCCGCCCCGTATGAGTCGGGCGGGACGAGCCTCGCGATGACACGGATAGGCTGTAGCGATAAGCATGGAATCAGCAGTAACGGGCCGGGTCGGATAGTGAGCTGACGCCGTGCGGGAGCGTCAGTTCTTGCGCGTTTTGTCTTGACAATCACACTTGAGTAAGCCAGTTTTCTGTTGCGAGTTTCAAGGCGTTAATTCATCCCGGGATGCGACAGGTAGTGCGACAAACTACCCAAGCCGCACCGGAAATGGGAGGATAACATGTCTGAGAAGTGGCGGCGATTCCGATTCCGAAGTGTCAGGAGATTGCGTCGTCCGTCGGACGATCTTAGCGCCTTCCCCTGGCATATCGGCGTGGTTCCCAGGCCGACCGGTCCCGACGACGATTCGGTTGGGGCCTCCGTGTGGAGAACGGCTGTATTTGTGGTGCACGGTATCGGCACACAGACGGTCGCGGAAACTGCCGCGGCGCTGAGATCGGGCACTGACGATCTGCTGGAGCGTCTTGATCGCAACGCCCGCTTTGACGGTCCGTCGCTGCCGCCGCCGTACATCCGCGACGGCTACTGGGCCAATTACGACGACGTCAGAACTACTTTCGAGAAGGAACTGCGCCCGTACAACGAGCCCACGAAGCTCTTCTTTGAGACCCTCTGGAAGCAGCGGCTTTTTTCGGCGCTTGGGACAGTCGGGTGGCTTATCGGTCAGCAACTCCGCCTTCTTTGGGCGGCGCTCACTCTTCGAGTCAAGCCGTGGGCCGGGTTGGTCTATGTGTTGATGCAACTGCCGCTGCTGTTCAGTTGGTTTTTCGCATGGCTGCGGCATCCGCGAGTCGTGTCCGGTTATCTGACCGATGTCCGCCTTTACATGCGCCCGAAAGGGGTAACCGAGGGGGCGATAGTTCAGCGCATCGATCAAGTGGTGCGAACCCGCTTCATGCAGCTTCTCGGGCTCAGTCCCGATTTCGAGCCGCTGCAGGACCACGAGAAACTCGATGTCGCCGGGGAGAGGTACGCATTCGAGAAGGTCGTCTGGGTCGCGCACAGCTTGGGCACGGTGATAAGCTACAACGTGCTTGCTGATCTTTTCAGGCGCGCGGAGGAAATTGACCGGCTCCCGGCGGGACCGGACAACGATACTCGAAAAAAAGGTGTCGCTCTATTTCGCAATGGTCTCGTGCGATTCGTGACCCTCGGCAGTCCACTTGATAAAGTTGCCACGCTCTATCCTCATCGGTTGACACCGTGGACCGCCGCGGCATACGCTCATGCGACCACGCACGCAGCGCCGTGGTGGGTCAACTGCTACCATGTGCTCGACCCGGTCTCGGGTTCGCTCGATGCGCGTCGCATATGCCGGGTCGTTGAGCCGGCCAATTTCCATATCAGGCTCGCCCATCTTCCAGTGCTGGCGCACCTCGCGTACTGGCGCGATGTCAAGAGCCTGTGGTTCGCGCTCGACCCGATATATCCGAGTGTGTTCCGCAAGGAACAGCCGCCTAAACCGATGGTGTCGTGGCAGCTGACACTTCTGGCATTCGCGGCTTATCTGATTTGGACAGTCTTGCTTGCCGCGGTAATTGTTGCCGGGGTGATCTGGCTTGTCGCGTCGTGGACGGGCGCTTTGGCGAGGAAGGTATCAGCGAAGTAAGGGGAGGGAGTACTCCCAAAAGACGCCACTATTCTGCTTCGGACCAACGGCGTCAGGTCACCGCCCGACCCTGTCCCGTGAAACGGGATTCGACCGGGATCAACACCTGACACAAGTTTGATCTAGTGCCATAGCAACTATTAGTTGCTAAGAATATTCAACAAGTGCATATTGGTTCCTCAAGGAGGAACTGGTATGGCCCGTCCGGTAGAGATCAGGTTGCGTCGACTGCGGCCGCAGGAACGACAC
>JBFMGC010000017.1 GCA_040752815.1 Candidatus Zixiibacteriota bacterium | reverse complement strand
CTTTTGCCTGGCTGGGAAATAATCGTCGCTTGGTGGTCCGCTGGGACCGTGATATTGTGGTTTATGAGGCGTTTTTTCATGTCGCTTGCCTGCTCATCACGCTGAAGAGGTTATGAAATGGCTTCTAAGCACAAACCCAAGGTCAAAGAAAGGACGCACCAAATGAGCAAACGTATCGTCGAGATATTCGTGGCTGGGTGCCTATTGTGCGACGAAACCGTGAAGGAGGTTCAGGGCATACTTTGCCCGAGCTGCGATCTTCGCATACTCGATCTGCGAACCGACAAGTCAGCCCAGACTAAGGCCGCAGAATGCGGGATTACCCGGGTGCCGGCGGTAACGATAGACGGCAACCTGGCGTCGTGCTGCGCCGGCAAATCAGTGGACATTGGCCTGTTGAAGAGCCTGGGAGTGGGCGAGCCGCTCTGACCCCCGGACGAAGTAGCTCCGTTCCCTATACCTGCGCAGTGGTTGCGTGGCCGGCCACTCCGGCCACCCCCAAAAACCTCGTTGCCACCGCCGCTGAATTGCTGTAAACTATCGGGCTGTAAAGTGCGCGAAAGTGGCGGAATTGGCAGACGCACTGGACTTAGGATCCAGTTCCGTTAAGGAGTGGGGGTTCGAGTCCCCCCTTTCGCATATTAACAAACCCGGTTCGGACCGCAACCGGCCGCTGTGTGCCGCTGTCCAATTCATGGCCAGGGCACGGCCGGTGAATTGTCGCCGAAGGTTGGCGGCCGGCTCCGGCCTGAACCCTATGGGAGTAACGAAGTGCAGGCAAAAGTGGTCATCGAGAGCGGCGCCGAACTGACCCGTAAACTGCGAGTGGAAATCCCGGCCCAGGCTTTTCATCAGGAGATGGACAAGAAACTTACCGAGCTCCGCCGCACGGTTACCCTCAAAGGGTTCCGCAAGGGAATGGCGCCGATGGAGATGATCCGCTCGCAATTTAGCGACCAGGTCAAAGGCGACGTGATCGACGAGCTGTTCCGCGAGAGCCTGTCGACAGCGATCGGCGAACACAAACTTCAGATTGCCGGGCGACCGACGATTACCGCGCTCGACCTCGCCGACGACGGCACGATGTCGTACCAGGCCGAGCTGGAGGTCTTCCCAGAAATAGGGCGCGTGGACTACGACGGGCTGGTGCTCCAGGCGGAAGAAATCACGGTCGAGGAGCACGAGATCAACGACTTTGTTGAGCATCTCCGCCGACATTATTCCGACCTAAGAGCGCTGAACCGACCAGCCGGGCCGAGCGACATCCTGATTGTCGATCTGGTGAAAGTCACCGATCCGAATCAAGTGCTAAGTGAAGACTCTTTCACCGATTCACATATTGACCTCGGGAATCCGTCGACCATCAAGGAATTCCGCGAGCAGTTGCCCGGTGTAAATGCCGGAGAGGAAAAGCAGATCGAAGTAGTTTACGATAAGGATTATTCGGATAAGACATTCGCCGGCGCGCGTATTACGTATTTGTGCAAAGTCAAGTCGGTCAACGAGCGGATACTGCCGCCGGTCGACGATGCTTTCGCCAAACGGGTCGGAATGGGCGAAACCGCGCTCGAGTTCAAACTCCAGGCCCGCCAGAAGATGCTCAAGGAAAAGCAGGCGCTACAGCGCCGGGCGCAGCGCCGCGAAATTGTCGACCTGTTATGCAGCCGCAACGAGGTGCCGATTCCGGCCGGGCCGATCAACGAGTATCTCGACAAGCTGGTAAAAGATTTTCGGGAGCAGGGCGAAGAGTTTGACGAAACCGAATTACGCAACCATTACTTCCCCGTAGGTGTCAAATCAATGCGCTGGGACCTGCTCTGGCGGAGGCTCGCCGAGCAGGAGAAGATTGAAGTTTTGCCCGAGGATACCGAGAATTGGATCAAGGGCTTTGCGGCCTACCATAGTGTGACGGTGGACCAGGCCAAAGAGAGCCTGCGCAAGGCCGGCAAATTGCGGGATCTGCGCGATTCGATATTAGAGGATAAGATTGTCAACTTCCTGCTCGCCAGAGCGAGCATCGTACCGATAAAGAAATAGACATGGATTGGTGATACAGCGGTGCGCTCGACGCACCCAAGGAAAAGGACTTATGCGCGATAAGCTGGTTAGCAACTACTTGGTACCGATGGTGGTGGAACAGACCGGTCGAGGCGAGCGGGCGTACGACATCTTCTCGCGCCTGCTGAAGGACCGCATCATTTTCATCGGCACCCCGATCGACGACAACGTGGCTAATCTCGTGGTGGCCCAGATGCTCTTTCTCGAGGCCGAGGATCCGGACAAGGATATCTTTGTGTACATCAACACGCCCGGCGGCTCGGTCTCGGCGATGCTGGCAATGTACGACACGATGCAGTTTATCAAGCCCGATGTGGCTACCACCTGCATGGGGCTGGCGGCCTCGGCAGGGGCGTTCCTGCTGATGGCCGGCGCTCCGGGCAAGCGGGCGGCGCTTCCCAACAGCCGAATTATGATACATCAGCCGCTCGGCGGCGCCCAGGGACAGGTCTCCGATCTGGTAATCATGACCGAGGAGGCCAAAAAGACCCGGCACAAAATCAACGAACTGCTGGTTAAGCACACCGGACAGTCGCTGGACAGGATAGAGAAAGACACGGATCGCAACTACTTCATGTCGCCCGAAGAGGCAAAAGAATACGGGCTGATCGACAAGATCTACGTCTCCAAGAGGCAGGAGAAGAAGTAGCGAACCGGAGGCGAATTGGACGTATTCAATAGGAAAGCAGGAAAGTCGCCATGACGGCCGAATCACACGGACCCCGCACACCCCAGCGCTGCTCGTTTTGCGGCAAGCCGCACAGTCAGGTCAAGCGGCTCTTCTCGGGACACGAATCGTTCATCTGCAACGAGTGTGTCGCCCTGTGCGGCGATCTGCTGCAGGCGGCGCCGGACTACGAACCGACCGAGGAACTGCGCGATCTGCCCCGCCCGGCTGATATCAAGGAGTTTCTCGACCAGTACGTTATCGGCCAGGAAGAGGCCAAGCGGATCGTCTCGGTCGCGGTTTACCAGCATTACAAACGCATCAACTATGTAATGAAAGGGCGCAGCGCCGGCCAACTTGCCCGACAGAGTGATGACGTCGAGCTGGACAAGGCCAATATCCTGCTGCTCGGCCCGACCGGCACCGGCAAGACGCTTATCGCGCGCTCCCTCGCCAAGTTCCTTAAGGTGCCCTTCACGATCGCTGACGCCACCGTGCTCACCGAGGCCGGCTACGTAGGTGAGGATGTCGAGAATATTCTCGTGCGCCTGTTTCAAGCCTCCAATTTCAATCCGCGCAAGACTGAGCTGGGGATTATCTATATCGACGAGATCGACAAAATCGCCCGCAAGGACGGGAACCCGTCGATCACGCGCGATGTCTCCGGCGAGGGCGTGCAGCAGGGTCTCCTGAAAATCCTCGAGGGTACGGTTGCGAACATCCCGCCTCGAGGCGGCCGCAAACATCCCGAGCAGGCGTTTGTGCAGATCGATACCACCAACATTCTCTTCATCTGCGGCGGGGCATTCGACGGGCTGGAGAAGGTTGTCGCGCGCCGTCTCGGCAACAAAGTTGTCGGGTTCGAGGCGGAGAGCCGCACGCTCGATGCCGGTTCGGCTGAAATCCTGGACCACGTAATTCCTGCGGATCTGATCGAGTACGGACTGATTCCGGAGATGGTCGGGCGCCTGCCGGTGACCGCGTCGCTGCGGCCACTCGATCGCGAGGCGATGCTAAGCATTTTGACCAAGCCGAAGAACGCCCTGTCCAAGCAGTACGCCAAGATGCTCGAACTCGAGAATGTCAAGCTGACGTTCCAACCTTCCGCTCTGGACGCCGCCGTGCAGATCGCACTCAATCGCAAGACCGGCGCGCGGGCGCTGCGTTCGATATTCGAGAAGGCGATGCTCAGCACGCTCTTCGAGATACCGTCGCGTGACGACGTGGTTGAGATCGTGGTCACGGCCGCGACCATTCTCGAGGGGGAACCCCCGCGCATGGTGCTCAAGTCCAAGCGCAAAGCGGGGTAAGGCTACAAGACTTCCAGAGTCCTGGTTGGCGTACGTCCCCGTGCGCCAACACCGCGCGCGGACTGGCAGCCCACCCACTTGCGGGTGGAGAACAGGAATCAGTCGCACCGGGCAATCGGAGGGATACGGTTCGTCGGAAACCTCGTGACACCGATTCCGTTGGCTTGGCCGTTGGCCGATGAATCACAGAAATGAAATCCATATGAACCGCCGGCCCGGCCGCATTGTTGCAGACGCAAAGACCCAACCACCAAGGAGCAGATATGCACCCACGAATCAAACTAGTAAGCGAACTATATCTGATCACCGAAAAACTTGTACTCAAGGCCCTCAAGCAGATGAAACCCGAGGTAATCGACTCCCGGCCAATCGAAAAAGCCAACTCCTTCCGCTGGGTATTCGGCCACATCACTGCGCATCGCTATATGCTGGCCAAGGCGATCGGTCTGAACGAAAACGTGGAATGGGAGAAGCTGTACAGCTTCGGCGCGCCTCTGCAGGAATCGTCGGCTTACCCCTCGATTGATGAAATCACGAAGGCGTTTAGCCATATTTCGGAGAAAATCAGACAACGGTTTCCCGCGCTTACCGAGGACGATCTCGCCGGCGAGGCGGCGTTCGAGATACCGGGGTTGGAGAAAACGACCGCCGGGACAATCGCATTTCTGTCGCTGCATGAAAGCTACCATGTCGGCCAATTGGCGTACATTATGAGACTTCACGATTGCGATAAGCTGGTAGGCTAGTGAGGTGGTAGTGGCGTAGGGAGATCTCGCCAGCGGCAGGTCCCTCGCGTCAGCGCGCGACCGGCGATTCTGCCATTCAAGTCACCCTGAGTTTGTCGAAGGGTGACTTTTCTCTCGCGACGACTACCATCGACCGGCGGCCCACCTGCTTGCGGGTGGGATCTCGGAGGAGCGTCGCAAGGTGGCAAGGATGGTCAGCGCGACCGTGGGCGATGTCGAAACGGCCCGAAGCGGGCTCGTTTCGACCTACTATGCTTCCGGACTTTATGCTGCAATCAAACTGTTCCACATTTGTTCGCTTGTGCTTCACGCAGGAATCGCCTACCTTGCAACCACGAACCATGGTACCGAGGATTGCATACACCGCTGATCTGTATCGGATTAACACCGGCCTGTTTCGACGCGCCACTGAACTGCTCGATATCAAAGACATCGATCATCGCCCCCTCGATATCGGCAACTCCTTTCGCTTTCTCGCCGGTCATATCACCTTCTATCGTCACAAGATCGCGACCACCATGGGCATCAAAACCACGTTTCGCTGGACCGAACTTTTTGATCTGGGGGCCCGCCCCCAGGAGCCGGCGGCGTATCCATCGCTCGATCAAATCATAACCTCATTCAACAAGATAACTGATCCGATGTTGAAGCGGCTTGAAACGATTGCAGATGGTGAGCTCGACGGGGCCCCGTCGTTCACGGTGCAGGTTCCCGGCACGGTCAACACGGTCGGCGGGATAATCTCATTCGGCGCGCTCCACGAGGCGTATCACGTGGGTCAGATGGCCTATCTTGTAAGGTTGCTGGGCGGCGATCGTTTGATCCGTTAGAGCTTGCATCCGAGCGCGATCAACTCCCTGCGCAGCTGCTTTGCTGAACAGAAGTGAATCCCCGCAATCCCCATTATCCGGGCGGCATTGACATTTACCTCAATATCATCGATGAACAGAACCGACCGGTCCGCTCCCGCCTTCGCCAGTGCGGCGCGGTAGATTGCCGGGTGCGGCTTGAGCTCGCCTACCTCGAACGACAGTACATAGCTCTCGAACTCGGACACGATCGGGAAGTGCAGAAACGCATGACGCCAGTGCCAGTGATTGGTGTTCGACATGAGCATTAGGCGGTGGTACGGCTTAAGCTCCCTGACTATGTCCGACACTTCCTGATTCTCGGTGAACATGTCCGCCCATAGTTCACGGAATTCGCTCTCGGCGAGATTCAGGTCGAGCGCCTCGGATACGCCCCTCGTGAACGCCGCTCCGTCGATCCTCCCCTGCTCGAAACGGCGTTCCAGATTGCTATCATAGATCAGGTGGGCGACTTCCTCGGCGCTCTTGCCGATCATCTCTCCCAAGGTCGCACAGGGTTTCAGCGGGTCGAACGGCAGGATGACATTGCCCAGATCAAATACGATAGTGTCGATCCGGTTCATCGCCGGAAGAATCCCCCTATGTACTGGGCCGCAATCCAGAGCAGCGCGGCCACCAGAACCCACTTGATGACTCGCGGCGGCACGTAGCGCTGCATCCGTGCGCCAACATACACACCTATCGCGCCGCCCACCCCAAACGCCAGGCCCAGCAGCCAGTCCGGCATTATAATCGCCCCCTCTGGTGTGAAGAACGGGCTCACCACCATGTAGACAATGACACCGACCACAGATGATAGAAACGTGCCGAGCAGCATCGCACCGGCTATCGAATGTACCGGCAGTTGGTAGATTGCGACAAAATACGGCGAGAGCAACGCTCCTCCGCCGATACCGTAGATGCCGCCCACGATTCCCACGACAAACGAAATCAGCACCACCGGCCACGTGGTGATCGAATAGGTGGCGCCCTCGTAATCGTAGCTCAGCGTGCGCACACCGAGATGCTGCCGGGTGATCATGCGATGGCCAGTGGCGTTCGTGGTCGGGCCGTTGGCGGCCTGCCGCTTGATTAGGTCCTGAATAAGTTTGCCGCCCAAGTACAATAGCACGAATCCGGCGAACAGTTTGAATGAACGGGCGTCAGGCAGGTACTTCAGGCGAATGATGGCGCCGATTGTCTGCCCCGGCAGGGTGGCGATAGTCGTGGCCCAGGCCAGCGACCAGAGCATGCGCCGTTCCTGATGAAACCGCCACACACCCGACGGAATCGCGAACACGTTATAGAGCAGATTAGTAGGGCTGACTCCGGGGGAGCTGTAACCGAGAATCGACACCGTGAACGGCAAAAGGATGAATGCGCCGGTGACACCGCCGGTTGAGGTTATCGCGGAGATGCAGAATGCCACCAGGGTCGGCAGCCACCACCAGGTTTCGACACCCGATATGGGGAATTCAACCACTAAGCCAGCTCCAGGCGATAAAGCGGGCGCGACCGGGCTAGCCGCTGCACCTCTTTGAATCCGAGTCGCTGATAGATGATCTCCGGACCAGTAAAGGCAAACGCCGCCGGCAGTTTCTGTCCGTCCTGGGTAAGCGTCACCGGATACGCTTCGACCACCTTTCCTTTGCGCTTGCGAATCGCCTTCACGGCAGCGTCGACCAGCAGTTGCGACACACCCATGTTGCGGTACGATTTGTCGAGGAAGAGACAATTGACTGACCAGATTCCGGCCTGTGTGCCGGCAGTTTCATCGGACAACTGATAAGCCTTCGTACGGAGCAGGCGAGGAAACTCGGAGCGACGTCCGAATGAACACCAGCCGATCGGATGGTCACCGGAGAATGCGACAATCCCGTGCGCCTGGTCGGATTCGATCAGCTTCTTGAACGCGCGTTTGTTCGGTTCGCCCTTGAGCTCCTCCCATGCTTTGCCTCTTTTTTCGCGGCGCCAGTGCATGCACCAGCATCCGCCGCAGGCTCCGCGCTCGCCGAACAGTTCGCTGATTACCGGCCAGTCGTCCGGGCCGATCTCGCGCACATGGATTCTGTTTCGGTTTTCTGGCTTGTTCACGGCATAATGGTAGCAGGGCGTGGTCGTTTTGACAACCCCAGTTTCAAGGTTAAAGAGGTCTGAGTGTCAGCTTATTCTCGAAAGAAAACTCTTGACAGAATCCCCCCGCCCAGGTTGATTTTTAGTGTAATCAACTGGGAAGCGCCATGCGGGTATGAGTCTATGGGAAAGGCGCGGGCTGA
The DNA here is from genome assembly GCA_040752815.1 of Candidatus Zixiibacteriota bacterium. Classification (NCBI taxonomy): domain Bacteria; kingdom Pseudomonadati; phylum Candidatus Zixiibacteriota; species Candidatus Zixiibacteriota bacterium. The sequence continues at coordinate 47,063 of JBFMGC010000017.1, read as the reverse complement.
ACTTTCATCAACGTGCAGCAAGAGGCGGGTAAGAACCGAGCGGGGTCGGGTTTGTCCGGGACGTCTATTCCTGGCAGTGCTACTAGCCATAGTGTTGCACGCGGGAACCTCTGACATTGTTATGGGGGCCGACTGTTTCTGCACCGGCAAACTGGGGAATATCAACTGTGATCCGCTCGATCAGGTCTCTATCGGTGACGTGACCATGTTGATCGATCACCTTTTCATCTCCGGGATCGACGCGCCAGGTCTGGACGAGGCCGATATCGACGGCGACTCGTCAGGCGTGATCGACTTAGCCGACGTGATGCTGCTTATCGAATATCTCTATATTACCGGCGAGGAGCTGCCGGACTGTCCGCCGCCGAAGGACTACACAGCGTACTTCTGGGGCAAGGTAAACGAAGGGTGGTACTTCGCTTATCATCCTACAACCAACGAATTGGATTCCTTCTATATACCGGGGCGGGGACGTCTGAGCGTATCAGCCGACGGCAAGCTGGGATATCGCCCCAGCGGGGGCGGGTATGCGCGCATTGTAGCACTCGATTCTATTGAAAACGGAGACACTGTGCCGGTTCTGGCCAATCTGCCACTGGGAACGGTACAGGCCGCCTCCCCCGACGGGAAACTCCTTGCGGCGATTGGTGGCGTGCTTCGTATCTTCAGAACCTCGGATTATTCCGAACTCTATCGCGACAGCGCGCTTGTGGGCTTGGTATTTTCACAAAACAGCCAGCGATTGTACGGCTTCACACGCGGAACATATCATGCGTTCCGCCTGGACCTGAGTAATAATTCATACTCGGTGACCACCAGGCAGTTTGAAGGGTACTTGGTCGGTGCGATTGTCCCGTCGCCCGATGAAACCAGATGGTACTTGTTACTGGCCAACAGTGTGCAGCGCGTATTCGCAGTGTACGATGTTGAGGCAGATTCAATCATATTCACTGAGTACTTCTGGCCGGGCGGAGGCGGCCTGGCCGTCACACCTAATGGGGATTTCGCCTTCTACACGAATCCTGGGGATATGCTCTGGGGGCCGGGCGATTACGACTTGCGCATCTACGATGCTTCTAAAAACACAGTCAGCCGGATGAGCATGTATGGCATATTTCCTGATTTGGAGGATACAGGCGGGCTAGTCGACTTTAATTGTGTCACTCCCGATGGTCGCTGGCTGGTTTTGCTATGCTCAGGATATCCGCACGCTGCGATCACTGTCGATCTGGGTCGTATGAGTATTGTTCACTATCGGCGCGGGACTCAATGGCAGGAGGGACTGGCGTGCCAGGTCGCGCGGTAATGTTGGGGCGCTAAAGGCTCGGAAGAGGTGTGAAGAGGTGGCTTTGTCACTCGTCGACAAAGCTGTAAATAAACACTCTCGGTCTTCGGATTGGAGGAACAATCATGGGAACGATCAGGGTTTGCGCGGGTAACTGCCTGTTTGTGCTGCTGGCTTCGGCGGCTACCGCACAGTATTGGCACGGCGTGGGTGAGACCGTGCCCTTGGCCATCGATACGACGCGGGTCTCGGTCAAACCGGTGGGTGGTTTCAGTACTACGGAGTTGGAAGATGCCGTGAGCGTACTGGAAAGGGTTACCGGTGCGCCTGGGGAGGAAGCGCCGGCGGGGTTTGTCGTGCTCTCGCTCGCGGCAGCGCCAGGCTATCAGGAGTTTCTTGATACCCTCGGGGCTATTCCGGGCGTCGATCTTGTGGAGCCGTTCTACCTGGACGAAAGCGGTCAGCCGGTGCTGAATGGCGACCGCTTTCTCGTTGCCTTCGAAGAGTTCGTCAGTGCTCAGGCAGTCGACAGCATCAACGAGGCCTTCGGTGTGGTCGTTGACCATGAAATCGAGGGAATGTCGAATGTTTACGTGTTGAAAAACACGGCCTCGACCGGCCTTCAGATGCTTGACGTAGCCAACGCCTACTACGATCTCGAACAGACCATCTACTCGCATCCGGACTTCAGAGCTCGTATTTCCACTACTTCGTACATGTTGTACGATTATTATCACAACTATCAGCCTCAGACGAAAAAGGTGATAGGGCAGTTCAATAGCGCTTCGGTATGGGATTTTGTGGGCCTTGAGAGCCCCGTAATCGTAGCAATGCTGGATGACGGGTTAGACGTCCACGAAGACCTGCCTGGGTCCAGAATCCTTCCCGGATACGATGTAGCTGGCAGCTATGAGATTAACTATGATCACGATTAAGGTCCGAGGCCCGGACAAGCGAGTTACCACGGTATGTCCACCGCCGGCATCGTCGCCGCCTCTCATACAACCGACATTGCGGGCGGAGCGCAGACATCGAGCGGTGTTATCTCTATGGACGCTCATGTGCTAGTGATGCCGATTAAGATATTCAATGATGAAGCGTCCCCAAACCACAATATCGGTGTATTTGCCAGCGACCTGGCAGCCGGTGTGACCTATGCGTGGACTCACGGAGCTGACATTTTGTCGAATAGTTGGGGATACCCTGATCCCCGCGAGCCTCAATATCCCGTGCTCAACGACGCGTTGGAACGTGCTGCTCTGTTTGGCCGGGGTGGGCGTGGCTGTCCTGTCATATTCTCCTCCGGGAATACAACTATGTTTTATTCAAATCCCAACGGTGTGGGTTACCCGGCCAAGTTGCCCTATTGCTTTACTGTCGGAGCAATTGGTCTGGATGACTATCGCCGCTCCTACAGCCGTTACGGACCCGAACTCGATTTGGTGGCGCCCAGTGACGATAATTCGATTGCTGTCTGGTCGTTGGACCAAATGGACTACTGGGGTGGTAACACCATTTTCTTTTCTGATTGCCCGCCATCAGCGAACGACGTGGATTACGATTGCCATTTTAGTGGGACCTCGGCGGCTTGCCCGCTCGTCTCCGGCACTGCCGCCCTGCTCTTGTCAAAGGACCCCACTCTGAGCGCCCAGGCAGTCTATTACATCCTTCGCAACTCTGCCGACACAAGCCTTGGCTGGGGAGATATTACACCGGGAAACTGGGAATACGGCTACGGTCGTTTGGACGCCTTCCGAGCAGTTCTGTCAATCTCTCGCGGTGACGCCGACAATAATGGCTCCGTATCAGTCGGCGATGTCACCTTTCTGATCGATTATCTGTTTATGTCCGGCCTGTACCCACCCTGGCCGGATCTACTACTGGGTGACGCCGATTGTGACGCCGATGTATCGATCGGTGATGTCACTCTCCTGATCGATCATCTTTTCATAACCCAGGGACCACTCCCCCTGCCTTGTTTTGCCTATAACGATTGAATCGCCTCTAGCGCCGCTGGACCTGCAAGTCCGGCGGCGCTAAGCCTTTCGGCGGCGTAGCTCAACGCAACCCCAAAAACCGCTTGCTTTTGGCGCCATGGCGGGTCCATATTGGGACGAACCGGCCGGCGCCGTAGCTGTTGGAAAACCGAAACCGGTCGCGATTACCCGATCTGAAAACAAGCGAAGTGCTCAAATAAAGGTACTGGTAGATGAAGTTCAAGGATTTCGAGAGCGAAAAAGGCGTTATCGTGCTCGAGCTGTCCGGAAAAATCATGGGCGGCGAGGAAACCACCATGTTTCACGGCAAGCTGCACGAGTATATCCAAGCCGGCAAACGGCAGTTTGTCATCGATCTTAAGAGTGTTGAATGGATGAACTCCGTGGGTCTCGGCATGCTGATCTCCGCGCTTACCACGGTTAAGAACGCTAAGGGACGGCTGGTGCTGGCCAACATCACCAATATCGAGTCGATCCTGACCATGACCCGCCTAATCACCGTATTCGAGCATTTCGACAGCCAGGCGGCGGCGCTAAAGTCATTCTGATTTCCCATCGCAACCCCCAATCACCCACCGGAGGCCCTGTCATCGACAGGGCCTCTTCTGTGATACCTCCCGGCAAGGCGGAGGCCGTCATGTGGACCACGTGGGGCGGGTTTGCTTCATACCCGCCACTCGTGGCAGAATTGTCGTTCGCTCGCTATCGTATGCGGCCCGCCGCAGGCGGGATTCCCCCCTACGCGGTGGTCACGCGCACTTTAGGTCGGTCGCGGCGCACCTTGCGCAGCGTATAAACGAGTTCCAGATTGTGGAACGGTTTGGCAAAATAGCCGTCGGCCCCCATCGCTATCACTTTGTCCGGCGTGTACTGGCCGACATGGCCGGTAATCATGATCACCGGTATGTCCGGATAGGTTTGCTTGACATGAACCAGCAGGTCGAGCCCGGTCTTCCCCGGCATCATTATATCCGTTATGACTACGTCGACCGGACCCTTTTCCAGCACAGCCAGCGCCTGATCGACACTTTCGGCCTGCAGCGGCCGATACCGTTCCAGCACCAGGAAATCGGAAACGAGTTCACGTATGGCCGAGTCGTCATCGACCACCAGTACATTCGGTTTGCCGCTCTGCATCGCCCTGAGGACCTTGGCTTCGAACGTCTCACGGCTGGTCGGCAGCAGGATTATGTTGTCTACACCAAGAGCTCCATATTGAGCCACAAGATCTTCGGAGATATCGTGACCCCCGACAATGACGGGTATCGAATAGAGACGATGGTCCCGCTTGATTGCGTTCACGAATGACAGCCCGTAGTTTTCAGCCCCGGCGCCGTCGATCAGCACCAGATCGATCTCCGGGTCGGCCTGGATGGCTTTCAGACCGAGTCGGCAGGAGGGGACGTTTTGTACTGTCCATCTCGTTTTGTGCAGCCAGCGGCTTATCTCGTTCCAACGCTCGTTGTTGCGGGCTATCAGCAGGGCCTTCATGGGGACAGTCCATCCTTGTTGTCTCGCGCAGCTTGCAGCGAGCTATTGGAGTGAAACCTCTTCGATTGAGTATCGGGTGCCGGTCAGAATGACTTTAGACGTTTCCCGCTGCCGTTCCCTTATCCCGCTGGCAATTCCTTACGCCGAGGATAATAGCCCCCGCTCCCACCAGAGACACCAGCATGTATATGAGCGGCCCCACATACGGCAGGGCGACACCGATACTTATAATGACTAACCCCAGCAGAAGCGCCCCCTTGCTGAGTCTGGAGATACCCGGTCGCAGTCCCTTAAGGACCAGATACCCAACGGCCAGCGCGATCACAACCTTGCCGGTGTAGAACACTACCGCGCCGGAAACAGTGACGAAACTCGAAATGGGGATCAAAAGGATTGAGAGTATCAGCAGCATCACGCCGATAACCGCGAGACTTCCGTGCAGGAGGATATTTCCCAGCAGCGTGCCGATCAGAGCCAGGAAAAGAACCACCACTGCCAGCACGAGGCCGAGTCCCACCAGCAGACCTGCCGCGACGCTTGTGGTGGAGCGCGAAGTCAACTGATTCATCGATTCCTGCGCGTATGGCCTGAACAGGCCGATCATGATCACGCCAAAGAAGAATGCTGCCAGTAGCGCGGAGATGCGGTAAGCTGCTTCACTGAGTACAGACGACTCCTCATCCTCATCTACCTTGGTCTTGCAGTCCTGCCAGGTGGTCGTGCCGATCACTGTGACCCCAGGCTCGACAGTGAGCTGGTCCTCGCGCTCGGTGGTGTAAAGAAGATTACCCCTTATGACCGCCGGCGGTGAGAGGATGATTTTCTCTCCCTCGACCGACACATCGCCGCCGACCTGACCGCTGATTCTCACGGTTTCTGCGGCGCAGGTCACTTTACCCAGCACATTCCCCTCGATCATGACCTCCGCCCCGGCCGCGTTGATATCTTTCTCCACTAGCGAACCCTGGCTGACCAGGAGCTTGCGCCCGAGGAACAACACCGAGCCGCCCACCCGTCCCCCGACCGACAGACGGTCTCCGAAAAAACGCAGGGAGCCGTCAACTGACCCGTTGTGGTCACCATAGCGACCGACCAGGTTGGCCGAGCGCAGGATGTTCCCTTTGATGGTCGTCTGGGCGCTGATGGCGACCAGGTCGCCGATGATCGTACCGTCGACACGGGTGTCGTCTGAAAACGTGTAGAAATCGTCCGCGATTTCATGCAGCGGCGAGATGTGCACGTTGTCGCCGCACTGATAGGTCGTAGCGCCGGCCGGCCAGGCCAGGCCGAGTGCTATCGCGCCGAAAAATCCCGCGTTCGCGCAAAGTACGTGGATCTTCATATCGCCTGTTCGCTGATTAGGGACTACTCCGGTATACGCTTAGCGCCGACTCAAGTTGCTATTGCCAGGGTCAAAAGGCAACTCTAAAAGTGGGGGATTAGCGGCGGGCGTTCTGTCGACCCCGTGGCCCACCCGCTTGCGGGTGGGAAGGCGATGACTCTGGCGGAAAAAACGACGTCCGGTTTCTCGCTCCTATGGTCAATACTCGAAACTCGATCCACAGCTCTGCCATCGCGAATCCCGCCGCGCCAATCAACTCCAAATAAGTCCTTGTATGACCCGTAGGCGAACGCTATTTTGTCTGCGAACACATCAGTGGGTACACGCATGACGGTTTTACTGTCGCTCATGGCCTCCGGCAGACTGGAAGAAGGAATCCTATGACCTGATCCCTCGTTACACCGCCTGGGCTTGGCGCCGATAACTACTGAATAGGCTTTGTGGTTAGAATCAGCTGAAACGTTCTCATCAGGAGTAGACGATGTGGTATTGGTTAGTTCCTGTTTCGAGGCGCACTCAAAGTAGCACCTGCCCTCTTGTTCACTCACGATGCCCGGACAAGCGTCGCGCTTTTGTGACTCTGTATATTGCGGCGCTCGTCGCCGTTTTGTTCACTCCGGCTCTACTTGGGCAAATGACTGCCTACGATGTCGACCGAATTCGCCAGGCCATCGACGCCAAAGGGGCCTCCTGGACCGCCGGGGAAACGTCGCGAACACGCATGTCCGTTGACGAGCGCCGGGCTGCCCTCGGCAGCATAGTAGACCGTACCGCCCCGGACGTCAGGCCGGTTCCGCAACCGGGCGATCAGGCCGCCGCTCCGCCGGCGTTCACCTGGGGAAACTACCTGGGTTGGAACTGGATGACGTCAATCAAGGATCAGGGGGGATGCGGAAGCTGCTGGGCGTTTGCCACGTCGGCCATGTTCGAGGCCCGCCTGCGCATACGTTTGAACCAGCCGAATATGTTCGTGGACGTGTCGGAGCAGAACATGGTTTCCTGCTGGCGGGGGTCATGCGATGGCGCCAACGCCGATTGGGTCATGAGCATGTTCATGGACAATGGAAACCCCGACGAAGCCTGTTTTCCCTACGTGTCGGGTGGCGGTTCGGTGCCGCCGTGCGATAATCGCTGCGATGATTGGGCCTTGCGCGCCTACGACCTGTCGACCTACGGGAATTTCTCCTACCCCTCAATTGAGACGATCAAGAACCATATCGTGCAGTCCGGTCCGGTCGCGGCACACATGGACGTCTATGAAGATTTCAACTCGTATGTGGGCGGGGTCTATGAATACGTGAGCGGTGCGTATGAGGGTGGTCACCTGGTGACCGTTTATGGCTGGGACAACGCCACGAACTGCTGGTTGGTCAAAAACTCCTGGGGGACCGACTGGGGCGAGTTAGGTCCTAATGGCCAGCGCGGCTGGTTCCGCATTCGGATGGGTGTCAACGAGGTGGGATGTGAGTCATGGATTTACTATCTCGAACCGATCGGCATCGCCTATCCAGTCTGCACGCCGACATTACCGTCCATCAACGACACCGATGCGCCCACGTCGGCAAACGTAATTGCCGGCTTCAGTTGTGACATGGATCCAGCTACCATCGCGGCAGCAAACGCTTTCGTCTATGCAAGCGTATCAGGCCGCCACAACGTGGCGATCGCCTATGACAACCCGTCCCGGTCGGTAACCCTTGACCCGGCGTCCGATTTCATGGCCGGCGAGCAGGTTTCCGTGATTATGACTCCCGGCTGCGAGAGCGCCTCCGGACTCTGCCTCCTTCATGGTCACTCCTGGTCATACACGACCGCGGTCGCCTACGGCACCGGCGCATTTGGCGCGCCTGCTGACTATGCCACGGCACAGGGCCCCCTATGGATATCCTCAGCCGATCTCAACGGTGACGGCTCAGCCGATCTGATCTCGGCCAATGCGTCGGCCGCCAGCCTGACGGTTCGTCTCGCTAACGGCGATGGGACTTTAGGCGTGTCGACCAATTACGTTGTCCAGAACGGTCCGCGCTCGGTGGTCGCCGCCGACCTGAACGGCGACGGCCACCCTGATTTGGCGGCGGCCAACTCACAATCCAACACGCTTTCGGTTCTGCTGAATAACGGCGACGGCACGTTTGGTGCGGCCGCGCCGGTCGTGACAGTGAATGCCCCGCGCTCGGTTGTCGCCGCTGACTTCGATGCCGATGGCGACATTGATCTGGCCGCCGCCAGCAGCGACGCTTCCGCCGTGCGCCTGCACTTCAACCTGGGCTCCGGTTCGTTTGGCACGATGGCCCAACGGCCCGCGACCGGCCTTCCTTATATGCTTTCCACGGCAGATTTCGACGGTGACGGCGACTTTGATCTCGGCTACCCCGCGTATTCGACCGACGAACTCGTGATACTCTGGAATGACGGCCCCGGAACTTTTGACTCGGAATCCCGCTACGCCGTGGGTGACGGGCCCCGCTCGGTGGCTGTGGCCGATGTCAACGGCGACACCAATCTCGACCCCATAACAGCAAATTACTCGGGCAGCTCGGTGTCGGTGTTACTGAAAGCGGGTATCGGCTCTTACAATACGACGACGCTTACTACCGGCACACTCAAACCGGAAGCGGTCTGTACTGCGGATGTCAACGGCGACACTCATCCCGATATAGCGGTTTACGGCAGCACCGGGATCGGTGTCTTCATAAACGACGGCGACGGCGCATTCGGTGCCATTCTGATGCTCGGCACTGGCAATTACCAGGCAGGGCTGGCCTCGGATATGGATGGCGACGGGGATCTTGATCTGGGCGGAGTGAGCTATTCAGGCCAGAAGATGACGGTCATACTGAACGCGGCGTGCGCCGACTCCGACGGCGACGGCGTGGGCGACCCCGGCGGACCGGGCGGTATCTGCGGAATCGACAACTGTCCGACTTTCGCCAACCCCGATCAGGCCGATACCGACGGCGACGGAGTTGGGGATGTGTGCGACAACTGCCGGAACGAGCCGAACCCAGCTCAGACCGACACCGACGGCAACTGCCCGGCCGGGCCCTACGCCCAGGATCCGGAATGCGGCGATGTCTGCCAGACCTGCTGCCGTAACAGGGTCGGCGACGCCAATATGAGCGGCGAGGACGAGCCGACTATCGGCGACGTCACGGTAATGATTGACGCCAAGTTTATCTCCGGATCATGTGTCGGCGTTCTGGACTGCCTGACCGAAGCGGATATCAATCAGTCCGGAGGGCTCAACGCAACCTGTGAAGACATCTCGATTGGTGACATTACGATTCTGATCGACTATTTGTTCATAACCGGCGCGGCGCTCGGCCTGCCGGATTGCCTTTGAATTGTAGGTCGAAACGAGCCCCGCCCGCGGCGGGGCCGTTTCGACTTCACACCGCCACAAGGTCAGAGCCTCGTCTCACAATTTCCCCTTCGGCTCACGCTTCTTTACCCACACTCCGAAGTTAACCCACAGAAGTTGTATAGGTGAAAATCACCTTGGCTTCCCCCCATACGATGGTTATGAGTAAAAGTTGCGGGGGTTCCGGCTCACGCCTTAATCAGGAGAACCGGTATCCGTGTCCGGTGCCGGACGTCCGAGGCCACCGTTCCGAACACCAGGTCGCCGAACAGGCGATGCCCGTGAGTGGCCATGGCGATCAGGTCACAGTGGTTGGACTCAGCCGCCTCTATAATGCGAGCTGCGGGCTCTCCCCATGTAAGTATCGCGCCGGCTGCGAAGCCATCGTCCCGAAGTTCCTGTTCACGTTTATCGAGATAGGCGCGATCACGCCTCATCTCCTCCGATTCGCCAAGCTGCTTTTGATGTCTGGCCTGAAATCCGTCGGCGACATGAATTAGCGTCAGCCGGGAGTTCAGATGCCGCGCCAGTTCCCGCACATGAGCCAGAATCACGGCGTCGGTCGGTGTATTCTCCAGCGGGACGAGTATGTGCTTGTACATCTTCGCTTCCCTTCAGACGGCTAACTGAACAGCCATTCTAACATAGTCTGGTAGAGAAGATATACGTTCAGCCCGACTATAACCACTGTAATCACCCATGCCGTGACGCCCAGCCAGGTTCGGTTCGCGAACTGTCCCATTTTCCGCTTGTCGCCGGTGAACATAACCAACGGCACCACCGCGAAGCTGAGCTGCATTGATAAAATCACCTGGCTCAGAACAAGAAGCTGGCCGATTCCTTTCTCGCCATAAAGCGACGCGACTATGATGGCCGGAACTATCGCAATCAGTCTTGTGAGGAGCCGACGAACCCAGGGCCGCAGCCGGATATTTAGAAATCCCTCCATGACGATCTGACCAGCCATCGTGCCCGTGAGTGTCGAATTCTGTCCTGATGCCAGCAGGGCAACGGCGAAAAACGTGCTGGCCATAGCCGCGCCCAAAACCGGCGTCAACAACTGGTACGCGTCGTGGATGTCGGCCACGTCCTGGTGGCCGGTCCCGTGAAATGCCGCCGCGCTCAGGATCAGAATAGCGGCGTTGATAAAAAACGCGAACAACAACGACACCGTCGAATCGATCGTAGCGTACTTGATCGCCATCCGCTTGCCGGCGTCGTCGCGGGGATACGCACGGGTTTGTACAATACTGGAATGAAGATATAGATTGTGCGGCATGACAGTGGCCCCGAGTATGCCAATCGAAATATAGAGCATTTCGGGGTTGGCTACAATCCTGGGTTGCGGCAACAAGCCGCCGAATAAGGCACGTATCGACGGCTCCGAGACCACCAGTTCGTACGCGAAGCAACTGCCGATGATTAAGATCAAGCTGGCTACAATGGACTCGATGTAGCGGAATCCTCGATTTTGCAGGAAGAGGATGACGAGTACGTCGAGCGCAGTAAGAACGACTCCGACAATCAGCGGGATGCCAAACAGAAGGTTGAGAGCGACCGCTGACCCAATCACCTCGGCCAGATCACACGCGGCTATTGCTATCTCGCACAGGACCCAGAGGGCCAGCCCGGCCGGTCGGGAATAATGGTCGCGACAGGCCTGGGCAAGGTCACGCCCGGACACGACTCCAAGCTTAAGCGCAAGATGCTGCAGCAGAATGGCCATCAGATTGGAGATCAATATCACGGTGAGCAGGGTATATCCGAATCTGGCGCCGCCCGCGAGATCGGTGGCCCAGTTGCCCGGATCCATGTAGCCGACTGCAACCATGAGACCGGGGCCGCTGAATGCCAGTAGCTTCCTCCAGAAACTTGCCGTCGAGGACACGGAGATCGATGAAAATACTTCGGGCAGGGAAGGGGCGGTGGCTTGGCGTCGCCAACCGTCCGTAGTAAGTTCAGGACTTTTGGATTTTAGCTTGAAGCGTAACGCCATAGTGAGGCTCAATCAGACTTAAATTCGCCACCCAACGACGCGACTCTTGGCCAGATTCCGAAACTGCTGGCTGCGTCCGACATTGCCGCGGCCAGAACCGGTAAGCAGCGCCTGCGTCGACGGGGACAGCGCGCTGAAATACTCAAGGAATTCATGCAGGCGCTGGGCCGTCTGGGCAGAAACTCCGTGTTCGATCAGACAAGCATCGACCTCGGCTCTCTCTCGGGGCAAACCGAGTACTCCGGTAAGCAGCGCCACGATATCTTCGTGCCGGTGCAGGATATCACGCGCCATCCGCGACCCGGCGGTCGTCAGGATCACGCCCCGGCCCCGCTCGTGTGCCACCAGGCCGAGCGCTGCCAGCTTCCGAACAGTACGAGTTACCGTCGGAAGTCGCGTACCCAGTTCTGACGCGATATCAGTGACACGGACTTTCCCCGAAACTTGTTCGAGACGATATATTATTTCGATATAATCCTGCAGGGCAGCGGTCAGCAACAAAACAGAACTCCACGACGTCAGTCAATCAACCGACCCAACCACTAATAAGTTTGTTACCCCAAGGTAATTTCTACAACCGCCAATCGTTCTGCAATGTTCCCTGGTGCCTTCCCAACTAATAACTCCTGATCGTGGGCAACGGACCTCCCGGTCTGCCCCTTCCAGATCCTTCTTCGATACACGGGCAGACGAGGACGTCTACCGCGCACGGAATGTTCCCTGGAGCAAAGTGGCGATGTGGGAAGGCACATTAGTGATCGCGACGTGGGATTCCGACCCCGCGGATCGGTGGGCGGAAAGCTCGACACCGATCCGTCCACGGGGTCAACTCCACCCGCCATCGGGTGGGCCACCGGCTCCAACACTATATCGTGTCAGGCTTGCCGGCGCGGCTCAGGTACGACAGCAAAGTGTCAAGATCGCTGTCGCTGAGCTTTGCCCTCTGGCGATGAGTGGCCAGCCAGTCGTGCCACTGCTCGGCGGTCTTATGAGAAGCTTTGGGGAGGCGATGGCAACTCTGGCAGCGCGAACGAAGTATCTGCTCGCCCGGGGATCTCTGAGCAAGCTCCCCGCTCGGCTTGCAGGCCGAGAGAAATAGGACCAGGGCGACGACTGCAGTTCTGCATCCACACGCAATCAAAGCTCGACCCCCATGAGAAACCGCACCCGGGCGTCGTTGGAATTATCGGTGATTCCCCGAGTATACCCGATCGTATAGAAGGCGCCTTCAGTGGCGAACGAAATGGTTGGCCCAAAATAGGAACTCTCGCTGTTCTCGCCATCCGGCTCGAACTCGACTCGCGACGTGGATTCGATGCCGAAACAGAAGCGGTAGCTCGCCTCGTATGACAGACCGAAATCGATACCGACCTCATGCACGGGATCCCCCGGCGCCCAGAAAAATTCGTAGACAGGATTGAATGACATATTGACCCGGTCAAAGTCGCGCGCGAGGATCAGTTTGGCCTCGAGCTTGTTCTGGGCGGCCAGATCGAGCTTGCGCCGATATTCGAGATAGAGAATCGGGTCGAGCGGCAGCTCACCCTGCTGGGCCAGGCGATACCTCGTCCGAACCTGGAACGCATCCCACTCAAACGGACCACCTTCCTCCTGGGCAAAGATCTGGTAGATCGAAAGATCCCATTTCGGAGTGAGGCCGTGCTCGATTTCAATGCGATACTCCCACTGATCGGACTCGTCGAGTTTGGCGGTCTGATAGAATTCGAGCTCGCTTTCGTTCTCGGCAATGGTAGCGTACTGGTAAGTCCAGGCGTATTTTCGACGATCGGCGTGGCCAGACTCGACAAGAATCGCCAGGGCCATTATACCGAGCAGTATATTGCGGTACATAGACTTCCTTTCAGTTATTAGCTCTAAATGAAAATGACATTCATTTTCATTTATCGAAACAGGAGCGATAATATCTCGTTTCGGAGGTCGTGTCAAGGAATTTAAGTAGGAAAAACGGCGCGCGCCGAGATTTGAGTCTAGTCGTTGTGCTGATGGCCCGAAGTGGGCGAATCACCGCCTGTCCACTCGTGTAGTATCGCCATGTCTTGATCGGACAGCCGGGCCTCTGAATGCATCACCAGATAGATCCTGAGCGGCATTTCCCCCTCCTCGACTTCCTTCCAGATCTCTTCCAGGGCATGGCGGCGCTTGTCATCAGCCATCAGGCCCCATTCGGAAAAGTTGAGTTTCTCCCGAGCCTCGTGGACATCGCTTGCCACCAGCCACGAGACCGGCGCTATGAAGCTGTACCAGGGCCAGACCGATTCGTTGGAGTGACAGTCATAACAGCACCGCTTAAGCACCAGCCTGACACCCGGACGATCGTCGAAATCGGCTAACACGGCCGGATTGTCACGCGCGACCGGTACGAATTGCGCGGCCACCACGAGAATCAGAACCAGCCACAACAGCCATGAGCGTTTCCGATGCTTCATGAGTCACTTCCTTGTTTGTTTACTCTATTGACGATCGGCTCCGGAGCGGATTGGCTGACTGCCGAGATTTTAGTTCACCAGCCAGAGGTGGCAATTCTCCGGCAGGCGTTTGATCAGGTTGTTGACCACATGCCCGCGGAGCAAGTGATAAATGGCGCTGCGCCGTCCCACTCCCAGCGCAACGGTATCCACGGCCAGCACCCGGGCCGCACGGGATATCCCCTCGGCCGCCGAGTACGAAATGGTCCAGACCGGAATCAACTGAAAGTTCTGTTTCATCGCCTCGCGGTAGGCGAACCTAAGTGACTCGGTCGCCTCCCGGCTTGGTCCTTCCGCGGCGGCATCGACAAACAGCCCGGGGCGTTCCTCGACATGAATGGCATAAATGAAGTTGCCCCCAAGCCCGCGTTCGCGCGTGATCGCCTCGCGGATCAGGTAGGCGTTCTGGCCCAGTACCGCCACAAGGGTATGCGACGGATAAAGCTGGGCGATATTCTCGGCGGTGCCGAGCGATATCAGATCACGGAACTCCTCGACCTCCTGCTCGGCCTCGACTATCTTGCGCGTCGCCAGATTGGCGATCACCGGCAGCCGGTAGAACCAGGCGGTGAATAGTCCCTGCTTGAACGGCACAGCCACCAGCATACCGAGCGCCACCACCGCGCCGCCGAAGAGAGTCGCCTCGCGCTTGGTAATCAGCACGACCGCCCAGGCCAGCACCACCAACGCAGTCGTGAACAAACCCACGATAAACTTCCAGCCTCGACTATGATCACGCCAGCGAAGAACGTCGAGTCCGGAAGAACTGAGAGTGAACGCTCCGAGCAACCCGAAGGCGTACATCTCGCCAAGCAGCGTCAAGTCGCCGTCGGTGAATAGAAGCACTCCGATCGGCACGACCGTCGCAAGCAGGATAGCCACGTGCGGTGTCTTGAACCATTTATTGCGGCTAAGCAGCACCTTCGGCAGGAAACCATGGTTGGCCAGGGCGAGGAACACGTGATAAGCGCCGATAATCGCCGTGTTGGCGGCAAAAAGCAGGAGCACCGAGGCGGTAACCACCACCGCCGCTTTCATCGGTAGACCGCCGTAGACGTCGGCGAGCTCCGAGATAAACCGCTCGATTTCCGTCGACTTGATCGAATCCGGCAGGATCGAGATGGCCAGCAGAGTCAGCACCGGCGAGGACACTACAATTGTCAGGATCACCAGCCGCATCCCTTTTCGGGCGGTGCGGTCGATCGGCAGGCGCATGGCCGGGCTGAGCTGGGAGATGCTCTCGAGCCCGGAGAATGCCAGCCAGGCGCCACCAAACCCGACCAGTAGGGTCGACATGGGGACCGCCTCGGGTATTGTCAGATGATGAGTCACTGACTTCCAGTCGCCGGCATTCATCATAATCACGGTCACGATTATGACGCCTATCGCCACCACGAGAGCTGCCGCTGCCATGGTCAGTGACAGTCCGGCGCTTTCACGGATTCCGATGATATTGATGGCGGCCAGAAAGACCAGGGCGGCGACGGCTATCAGGACCGCGTAGTGGTCAAAACTCGGAAAGATCGACCCGAGATAATGCATCCCCGAGATAGCTGAAATCGCCGACGTAAGAAAGTAGTCCACGGTAATGAGCAGTCCGCCGAACAGCCCCCACCGGGGCGTAAACGCGTTGGTGGCCACGGTGACCACACCGCCCCCCTCCGGGTTGCGCCAGCAGATTTCGACATACTTCGCTGCCAGGAGCAAGAAACCGACCGTGACCGCAATCACCATGATCGGGGTCAGACTGCCCACCTGACCGTAGAGAATCCCCGGCACGTAGTACACCGACGTACCTATATCGCAAAAAACCACCGCCCATACCAAGAGGGGGGTAAGCGCTTTTGGGAGACTTTCGGGCTTGCGTTCGCTCACGCTATTGTCCCAGCGAAGTACGCTGTCTGGCCGGTCTCGCGGCGCCGAGCGGGTGCGTTGGACAGACCGTTGCGCCGTCCTCGATCCGGGGTAGAGTCATCGCGCCAGAATACCTGCTTTCTATATTCGCTGTCAATGATTCCTCGATTGCGGCCGAGAGCCACTGAAATTGCTTGCTCCAAGTGGGTGCGTACCTTCTTGATACAGAAACCGTCCCGTTTTGCCGATTTCAGTGAAGACGGAGTACTATGGCCGCCCACGAACAAATACAGAGCCGTAAACTCGAGGATATCCGGCTGATCTTGAAAGACCTCCTCAAGGTCATCAAGATCGTCTCCCTCTACCCGGAAAGCAACCCGCTGCCGCAGTCGCTCCGGCGCACTTTCGCCGAGCGCCTGGTCGACCTGGTAGCCGACTACGGCGATTTCGATTTCAAAATCAGCGCCAACAAACTGTATTTCAACGACGAAACTGTCTTCACGGACAAGTCCCACGAGGAGAGCCTGGCCGGTCTCTTTTTCGAATCGGGCATCACCCGGCTCACTTTCAAGAGTGGGCTGGATGTAAACGAGGTGTACCGCCTGCTCGACACGATCAAGGCCTACCAGGGCGCTGATCGGCGAACCCGTGATCTGGTGGCAGGGCTATGGGAAACGGGCCTCAGACTAATCACTTATGAAAGTGTCGAGGATGTCGCGCTGCGCCAGTTCGACGGCAACTCCTTCGTACAGGAGCTGGACGGACAGGCGGTAGTCGGCTTTGGGCAGGAAAAGAGCAGCGATGGAAGGGACTACGCTGAAATATTCTCCCAATCCGACGGTGACTTTCCAAACACCGACGGCGGCATCGAGGTGAGTTTTCTTGAGGACAGTGAGGCGGGGTCGTCATCGAGCGCCGGTCTGTTTTCCACAGGCAACGAGGAAGCAGACCAGGCTCTGCAAATCGGCGCTGCGGTCGAGGCGATGGGGGTTGGCGATGTCTCGTCAGCCCCCCGGCCAAGTCTCGATACAAAACTGATTCTCAGCGACGAACACAAACTATCCGAGGAAGAAGCGGAGCATGTTGCCGAGCTGGTGCGATCTGACGCGGAGTTCGCAGAGCACGAGTCAACCTGCGAAATGGTGAAGGAGTTGCTCCATCAGGAACCGGAGATGTCTGATTTCTACGAGACGGTGGCGATCGCGGACCGGGTGCTAACGGAGTTTGTCAAGATCGGCCGTCTCACCTACGCCTCCGAACTGCTGCGCTATTTCGCCCATTTGCAGGACCAGCTTCGCGAGGATCGCCCGCTCTGGGCAGAACGGCTCAGGGAAACGCGAGTTGCAGCCGGCTCGCG
The DNA here is from genome assembly GCA_040752815.1 of Candidatus Zixiibacteriota bacterium. Lineage (NCBI taxonomy): Bacteria > Pseudomonadati > Candidatus Zixiibacteriota > Candidatus Zixiibacteriota bacterium. The sequence goes on along the minus strand of JBFMGC010000017.1, from coordinate 29,894 downwards.
CGAGCGAATCGGCGTGCTCTGTCGGGCACTGAACGACAACCAGCAGATCGGCAGTCTCGAACTCCGTCGTTACCTCGACAACTTCGAGTGGGAAGCCCTCATGGCCATTGCGGAACTGCTTGGCGGACTGAACCACGTCCATCACCGCGACGCCGTAAAGGACTATCTCGTTTTTCGGGGCAAGGACCGCCTGCATATCGTGGCCAAAGGCTTGACCGACCGTCACCCCGAAGTTGTGGCGGCATCGGTGAACATCCTGGCGACAATTGGCGGCGAGGACGCTCTGCATCATCTTGGTAAAGTGGTTCACCATCGGGATGCCGAAGTCAGACGCATCCTTGTTGACACTTTAGCTGATTGTCCCCAGGACTGTTGCGTGGCTATGCTGCGGAATCTCGCCGAGGATGACGACGAATCGATTCGCCAAACGGCGGTGCGGGCGCTGGTCCGGCGCCGCGGGCAGCCTGCATTCGACGCGCTGACCGACATCATCAACGGCGCCCGATTTGCGGCTCTCGGTCACGCCGACAAAAAAACGGTCCTGACGGCGTACTCGCGGCTGGGAGGCGATGCCGCCGTCGATTACCTGCTCGAACTGGCACAAAAGCCGAACCTGTTCCGCAATCCTTCACGGGCGTTCTATCGCGAGGCGGCTTTCGAGGCGCTCGCGCACAATCGCGGCGAAATGGCGGAGCGCGCGCTGGTCCGGATGGCCGGAAGTTGGCGGCCAGATATCAAAACCCGCGCCCGGGCGGCGCTGCACCAGCGCCGCGAGCTGATTTACGGAGGCACCGATGAGTGAACCCAGGGACACGATGTCTCCCCGTACGCTGGCCGGACAGAATGAGGAGCGGCTCCTCAACGCCTTCTTCGTCCTCTGCAAAACCGCGCGAATTGTCGACGAGTCCAACGACGCCTTCAAAAAGCAGCTGCAGAACCTGATGGAGGTTTTCCAGACGGTCGCCGGCGTGCGCGCCGAAGTTTCCCTCAAGTATGTCTCCGGGCACTACTTCGTAAATGAGCAGATGGTCCGCTTCGAAAGCGCCGGCCGATCGGGCGCGGGGGACATTGTCGATGAATGGCGGCAGTTGGGGATCGGCGGCGTATGTATCGACGCGGATATAGCGTCCGATGAGCTCGCGCACTTTTGTAAGTTTATGGCCGGACTCAAACCGACCGGTCGCGATCTGACATCGATAACGTCCCAATTGGCCGACTCCGGCCTGTCGCAGGTTCGCCTGCTGTCGGTGGACGAAGTCGACGAGGACAAGACTGAGATTACCGACGATCAGCGGCAGCGGTTCCGCCAGATGGCGCGCGGCACTTTTTTCTCCGCCATGACGGTGGTGCGGGAAATAGTGGCCGGTGCCCGCGACGGTCAGGAGATCAACGCCGCCCGAACCAAGCGGGTGGTGCACAGCCTGATCGATCATATCAGTCGGGATGAGCATTCGATGATTGAGCTGACCGCGATACGCGATTTCGATGACTATACCTACGCCCATTCCACCAATGTCGCCGTCTACGCGCTCACCATGGGCGTGCGCATGGAGTTCGACCGGGCGCGGCTGTCGCAACTCGGGTTTTCGGCGCTGTTCCACGATGTCGGCAAGGTAAAGCTGCCGCAGGATTTGATTCGCAAGCCGGACGCCTTCGATGAGAATGACTGGATTCAAATGCAGCGGCATCCCCTCCTTGGCGCCAAAACGATTCTGCGCAATCTCAAACTGGACCTCTATGCGGCACGGGCGGCCCGCGTTGCGTTCGAGCACCATATCAACAGCGATTTTACCGGCTACCCGGCGCTTCACTATAGCCGCCGCGAGCCGACACTCTTTTCGCGAATCGTCTCGATAGTGGATACCTTCGACGCGCTGTCGTCGGGCCGGGTTTACCTCAAGCGCCCCATGGGCGCCGACCAGGTACTCAAGAAGATGCGGTTTCAGATGAGCAACAAGTTCGACCCGTTCCTGCTCAAGCTCTTTAACGATATCATCGGCGTCTATCCCGCTGGCAGCCTGATCCTGCTCACCAGCGACGAAATCGCCCTGGTGCTGACCAACAACGACAAGGATCCCCTGCGGCCGTATGTTAAAATAGTCGGGGATCGGGCCGGACTGCTGGCCGAACCGATCTGGATCGATCTCTCGCTGCCGGAAAATACCGATCGCAAGGTTGTGCGGCAGATCGACCCCGCCCGCTACGGTCTGAATATCCGGGATTTCGTGCTCGACGGTTAGAAGCGACAGGAAAAGAGAGCCAGCGCCCCCCCGTTATCATCGGGGACAATCTCAACCGAGAATTTTTCGTTGCGCCTGTCGGTGGGCGAGCCTGACAGGTGGGCATCGACATAAGCGTCGAACATGGAGACAAACACTGTCAGCCCGGCCAGCCAGGCGTATTTCCCCCGGCTCTTGCGCAGGCTGTCATACTCATAATACAAACTGCGCCGCTCGCCGAGACTCGTTGCGTTTTCATACGCCTCTCGGGCATTGTCGGCCTGACGGTCGAAATCGAGCGCTTTCCCTACCAGCCAGATTTCCAGCCCGGCCACCACACCGGCTTTGATATAACGTCGATTGCCGAGCTGCCCCAGCCCCGGCACCAGCAGCGACTTGAACAGCGCCACTGTCGGCTGCTGGGTCAAGTGCTTTTCCAGATCAACCGGATTGGTGACATCTTCAGCAGACGATGTGGTCGGCTCAGGGATGAAGACTAAGGTGTCAACTGGTGCGACTGCAGGTGTGGCGACGGGCGACAAGATTGAATCGACCCGGACGGAGTCAGCGTCGGCTTGAGCGCACGCCGGCGTGGAGACTGCGACACAGTACGCAAGAGCCGCGAAAGCCTTAGCTAAGGACTTGTAGCTTCTTTCCGTCAATCCTGATTTCCAAAAGATCGGTTGGCAGCTCAATAAGCTCACCGTCAAGGTACATCATCCGCCCGGCTACCGGCTCGACTGAGATTTCGCGCCCGCGAAAGAGCCGGAATTCGTCGCTATATAGATACTGCTTCTTTCTTATTAGACGCGTGAACGATGAGAAATGTCCCGCCTGCAGACCGGCATCGAAAACCAGCTCGATCTGCCCGTCGTCGGGCACCGACGAAAGCGTCAGCGGGAGACCCATGCTGTGACTCAGGATGTTGACATTGAGGATGATCGGTTGGATCTCGAAACGGAAGGCGTCGACTTTGACTACAGTCCTCGCCAAGGTCACCTGGGCAGCTACCTTCGCGCCCAACTGAGACCATCCCATCGTAAATCGTGGAAGGGGGCGTTTAGCCAGTTCCTCGATAAACTTGGGGGCGAAACCGAGTCCCACTGATCCGAAAAACGGCAAATTACCGGCCAGGCCGACATTGGTTGCGCGGGCTCCGGATGAAAGTATGTTCTTGATTGCTTGCGATGGTTCGGATGTGCCGTAAAACGACAAGGCGACATTGTTCGTTTTGCCCAGTGGAAGTTGCCCCACCGGTAAGTCAGCTTTCTGACCAACCCGCGCCACGAGATTGAAAGTCCCGTCACCGCCGCAGGCGACCAGCGCCGTAACCTTGCCGCCTCGCTCGTACGGCCGCGGATACGCCGCGCTCGCCTGACGTTGCCCGGCGGCGACTTCGGCCTGACGAAGCAGATCGACTGCTGTTTCAGGTTCGTAAATCGTGTAGGACTGCCCGGCCGCCCGAATCGAGGCCACCAGTTTCTCTACCGCCTTCGGCTCATAGTTAGAGGCGCGACGGTTCACCAACAGGGCGTAGTGACCGGAGGGTACCCGGCGTTGACGTTTGCGAATCATCGACCGAATAAAGCTCCTGGAGCGGCAAAAAGAAACCTTTTTGCAGGGTGGGTGCTGATCTCTCGGACACGATCGAAGTCACCATTCGCAACCCGCTGTAGAATAAACATTTATGGTTTGATTTCGCGACCGCCCCCCGCTATCTTCGACCTTGGAATACGAACCAGAACCTCGTACTGTTCCAAAGGACGCCCAAACTATGTGGCGGGACCTGATCAAAGTTGTACGACCCCAACAATGGCTCAAAAACAGCGTGGTGCTGGCGGCGATTGTTTTCGCCGGGGAACTCGGTGACAGCGCCAAACTGGAGCACGCCCTCCTGGCCACCGGGTTGTTCTGCCTGCTGTCGTCGGCGATGTACGTTTTCAACGATATCATCGACCGCGCTAAAGACCGCCGTCATCCACTCAAAAAAGACCGCCCGCTTGCCTCGGGCCGACTCGCCGTGGCCCCCGCCGCCGCGCTCGGTTTCGCGCTGATTGTGATCGGCCTGGGCGGATCGTCGTGGCTGGGCGGGGGATTCTTCGCCGCCTCGGCGGCGTTTCTCGCCCTCAATGTCGCCTACTCGATGCTTTTGAAGGATGTGGTGATACTCGACGCCATGACTGTCGCGATCAGTTTCGTGCTTCGCGCCTACGCCGGCGCTATAGCGATTGACGTGGCGGCCTCAAAGTGGCTGCTCATCAACACGCTGCTGCTCGCGCTGTTTTTGTCGTTCGGTAAACGACGCCACGAACTGGTGCTGCTCGATTCCGATGCCACCGCACATCGCCGCATCCTGGGCAAATACTCGCCGTATCTGCTGGATCAGTGTATCGGGGTGACTACCGCGTCGGTGGTGGTAATGTACATGTTGTATTCCTTCTCATCCGAAGTGATGGACAAACTAGGGACACACAACCTGTTTCTGACCATTCCGTTCGTAGTGTACGGCGTATTTCGGTATCTGTATCTGATCCACAAAGAGGAGAAGGGCGGCTCGCCGATGCGGGTTCTGATTACCGACCGCCCGATTCTGATCACAGTGACGCTGTGGATATTGACCGTAATGGCGGTGTTGTATTGGGTGTGAGGGTGACACATGCGTGCTGTAGGTTTCTCGGTACCCCACCCAACGGGTGGGGATTTCAGATGTGGAGTCAAGCTGGATCGATGCCCGCCCGTTGGGAGTTGTTGAACGAGCCACTCGCGCGATGTGCTGTCGGGCGACCCTGCCCGACAGATTTGGACTTGTGAGTGTCGGCCAGAGTCGGCCGACACCACATGGGGGCTTCTTCAAAACTCCCGCTGGGCGGTTTACAAAGAACGCCGACGCAATTGCGACCGCTTCACTGCTTCGCTGAGTAACCGATGTCACTGCTGAAGAGACTCGCCGATTTCTTCGCCCTCAAACGCAGCATGATCGCCATGCTCGGCATGGTCATACTCGTGGGCATGGGCGAGCGGATGGCCGAGCGGTTTTTGCCCATCTACCTCATGGCGCTCGGCGGCGGGGCGATCACGATCGGTCTTCTTGGCGGGCTTCAAAACCTCTTGGGCGCGCTGTACTCGTTTCCCGGCGGATACCTCTCCGATCGCATCGGCATCAAGAAAGCTCTGCTGGTTTTCAATCTGATGGCGATGATCGGCTTCGGTATCGTCATCCTGTTCCCGTCGATCTACGCCGTCCTGGTCGGCGCGCTGTTCTTCATCGCCTGGAGTGCGATCTCCCTGCCGGCGATAATGGCCCTGGTCGCTCGTGTTTTGCCTTTGAGCAAGCGCACCATGGGCGTTTCAGTGCACTCGCTGGTGCGGCGGGTGCCGATGGCGTTCGGGCCGATTGTAGGCGGCCTGTTTATCAGCGCCTGGGGGGAAGTACGGGGAGTACGACTGGCGTTTGGCGCGGCGATTCTGATGGCCGTGGTGGCCGCGGTCATGCAGCAGGTCATGATCGAATCCGAACATTCGTCCGAAAAATCAGCCGAAGACTCCACGCCGGAGAAGAACCCGCTCAAGGCGTTTCGCCTGTTGAACCCTGATCTGAGAAACCTGCTTGTCTCCGATATCCTGATCCGCTTCTGCGAACAGATTCCATATGCGTTTGCGGTGGTCTGGGCGATGAAGACGATTGCGTCGCCGGTGAGCGCAGTGGAGTTCGGTGTGCTTACCACTGTAGAAATGGCGACGTCAGCTCTGTGCTACATCCCGGTCGCCTATTGGGCGGACAAGACCGCCAAGAAACCGTTTGTGGTCATTACGTTCGTGTTCTTCACGGTCTTCCCGCTCATGTTGCTCGTCTCACACTCGTTTTGGCCGCTGGTGCTGGCGTTTTTCGTGCGCGGGCTGAAAGAATTCGGTGAACCTACGCGCAAGGCTCTGATACTGGACCTGGCGCCCAAAGGCCGTGAGGCGGCGGTATTCGGACTATACTACCTGATTCGAGACACAATCGTATCGCTGGCCGCGTTCGGCGGCGCGCTGCTCTGGCTGATAAGCCCGGCCACGAATTTTCTGGTAGCATTCGTTTTCGGACTCGCCGGAACAATTTGGTTTGCGGTTCGCGGTCGCGACCTCACTACGCGGCAGAGAGTGTGATCCAATCGGCCAGCTCCCAACCCCTGGTGCCCCAGTGCTTGTACTGGGAGTGGTAATCGGGTGCCCTACCTCTCACGTGGGTTTCATATGGTGCCCCAGTGCTTGCACTGGGAGGCGTGATGTATCGCCGCGAGCGCAGCTTTGCCTTGAAGCCACAAATGCTCGCGTTGGAGACTTAAGATCCGGCCTTCAATTTAGCCAACCGGGCACGGGCGTAATCGACAGACTCAAGTCGCACGTCCGCATTACCCCAATAATTGAGGAACTTCTCGTATTGCGTCGCAGCGTCACGGGGGCGACCGGCCAGTTCGTAGGCACGACCAAGGTGATACCGGGCCTTGGTTATTTGGACCACCCAATCTATACGATTGGTTGATGTGTTCGTTAAGAGGGTTTCGTAAAGACCAATCGCTTTTTCGAGCTGCCCCGCCTCAAGGTACGCCCTGGCGAGTAGGATCGGTGCCTGGAAGTAGCCACTTGACGAGCGATCCGGTGTGCTGTCGGCACTGATTTTCAGGTACTCTATGGCCGACTCGTAGTCACCACGAGCAAATTCAATGGCCCCCAGGCCATAATAAAACCCGTTGCTGGCCAGCGTGCGTCCCCCGGCTTTGGTTTTGAGCCACCGCACAACTTCTTCCGCTTCATCAAAGTCACCGCGCATGGCGAGAATCTGCACCAGGTAATCCTTCCATGCGATCATCTCACCAGGATCAGCTTCCAAATAGAGTTCGGCAACACGTCTCCCCTCTGCCAAGGCTCGATCGAAATCCCCCATCTCTTCGTAGAGATACATCCTTTGCAATCTCGCCGACGCTACGTCATATAGGAGATCACTCAGGCTGTCGGCGACAAGACAACTGTCGAGATATGCCAGCGCACGGTTGAACTTCCCCTGTGCGACTAGGATGCGTGCATTGGTGCCGGCCCCGTACCTTCGATTATCAGCGATGTCACTCGACAGATATTTGTCCTCGATGATCTCCATGGCACGCGCGAATTTCCCCAAATGAAGGTAAGTAACGGCCTCCAACGCATAAGGAGTCAGGTCGTCGGGAGCGAGTTTCGCCAACCTCTTGACATCGCCGAACACCTGATCAAGGTCTCCCCTGACGGAATTGACCCATCCGCGCAAGCGGTAGGACCAAGTTTGGTCAGGCCAGAATTCAACGTACCTATTCGCATACTTTATGGCCTCATCGAAGCGTCCGGCATCAAGGCAAACCCAAACGAGCCTTTCCAGAGCCATTTCAGACTTGGGCTTCAAATGCAAAGCGAGTTTGTAGTTCTCGATAGCCTCATCGTATCGAAACACCGTGTAATAGACGTCACCGCGAGAGATGAACCTGCTTGTATCGTCACGTCGTTGTTTATAGAGCTCCTCAACGTCATTGAATGCGGCTTCCAGGTCACCCATTCGGATGTGAAGGTACCACAGCCTGGCATATAGCCCTTCATCGGTCGGGAATTGTTTGAGAACGCGCACGTAGAGGGCCATGGCTTCCTCGTTGCGACCCAGCGTCTGGAGCAGGCTGCCCAAGCGGTCAGCCGCAAAGGGTACGGATTCGAGCTCGAGGACCTGTCGATACAGTCTCTCCGCTTCCTCCCAATTCCTGGCGTCCTTTCTCTTGTTGGCCAGATTGCTCAGGGTGACAAGATTCAACGGGTCAAGCTCGTAGGCAAGCTGCAGTCGTCGCAAGCTCTCATCCCGTTTTCCCACACGCCCAAGCATGTTACTGTACCATACGTGCGACCAGACGTAGCCGGGATCAAGGTCGATAGCTTCAAGAAACTCCTTTTCTGATTCCTTATACTCCTGGCATTCGTCAGCACAAGCCCCATGGACACATGCGCTTCGCCCAGTCGATCATCCAGCTCCAGCGCTTTCTCCGCAGCCTCTCGCGCCTTAGGCAGCGCGTCCTCTGTGGTAATGAAGCTGTGGGTGGGGAGCACTGACCACGCGTCGGCTAGGCCGGAATAGGCCAGCGCGTAGTTCGAGTCGTATTTGATTGCTGTCTCGAAGTGCTCTATGGCCTTCTTTATCGCATCCTCGTTTCGCTTGCGCCAGTGGTATCGTCCCTGCACGTATTCGCCGTATGCTTCCTCACTGTTCGTAGCTCTCTTCACGAGTGCGGTTTCCTCCCCGCCGAGCAACTCGATCTTCATGGCCTCCACAATTGAGCGGGAGATGTCGTCCTGTATCGTGAATACGCTCTTCAACTCGCTGTCGTACTGATCCGACCAGAGCTGGGCATCATCTTCAACGTTTATCAGTTGCATCCGCACGCGGACCGCGCCGCTGTCACGTTGAATACTGCCCTCGAGAATCTTCTCCACTTGCAAATCGTGACCGATTTTCTTCAAGTCCCGATCCGGTGATTTGAAGCGCATAACCGATGTCATCGAGATGACCTTCAGGTCCTTGATGGCCGACAACCGGCCGATAAGCGCGTCGGTCATGCCATCGCAGAATGGCTCCTGATCACGGTTAGCGCTGAAGTCGCGGAATGGCAAAACAGCAATAGAATTGGTCCACCTGGTAGAGACCTGTCCGCTTGAGAGTCTAGTTCGTTCCAAGGCGAAATAACCGACCGCTATGAGGATCAAAATCAGGGTTACCATGCCCACGACAGGTAACAGATAGCGGCTCTTTGCATCGGGTCTCTTGATAGTCTGATCCGTATCGTATGACCTCCGTCGCAGAAGCCTCAGGTCAGCCATCATCCCGGATGCCGACTGATAGCGCACCGAGGGATCTTTCTGGAGAGCTTTGTCCACTACCTGCTGGAGCCCATCGGGTACGTGCGCGCAGAACCTCGCCAGGGGCTGAGGCGTCTCGTGGGTCACAGCATGCAAAGTAGCAGCTTCGTCCTCGCCAGTGAACGGCCTCCGTCCGGTAATCGTCTCGTAGAGCACGACACCCAGCGAAAACAGATCGGATCGCTCATCTACCGTCCGGCCCGAAGCCTGTTCGGGAGACATATACCCAAGAGTGCCGAGGGTCGAACCGGTCTTTGTGAGCTTGTCCGTTCCGCGGACTGCCGCTAATCCAAAGTCGAGCAATTTGGCTCTGCCGTGTGAGTCGATCAGGATGTTGGATGGTTTGATGTCGCGGTGTACAACTCCGTACTTCTGCGCTTCCGTCAATCCGTCACACACCTGTATAACCAGATTGATTACTCGATCCGGAGTCAATCCGGGTCCTTTTATCACCTCAAGCAATGACTGACCTTCTACATGCTCCATCACTATGTAAGGACGGCCGTGCAGTTCGCTGACTTCGTGAACCGTGACTATATTGGGATGGCTGAGTTTTGCCGCGGCCTGGGCTTCTCGTATGAATCGCGCCCGGCACCCTTCGTCTTGACAAAGGTGGGGAGGCAGAAATTTCAGGGCGACATGACGATCGAGCCTCGTGTCGTCCGCCAAATAGACCTCGCCCATTCCGCCGGCACCGATCTTCTCTACGATCCGATAGTGCGACACCATTGTGCCTTTGGTCAGCACAACGAAAGATTGCGTCCTGTCATCCTCAGGTAGCTCGGCCATAGAAAACTTCCTGGAGTGATTTGGCGGCTCCATAGTGAACGGCCATTGCAAATACAATACAGATAGAGCTATTGCCAAGCAATATATTACTCGCCGGCCCCGTTAGCCAACAGCTTTGCGGTAGGTAGGCTAGTCCGAAAAATACTCCTCCCGTTCCTCCGGAGGTTCCCATTCCCGACACAGTCTAACGCAGTTGACAACCGGCTCCCGACTCTCGTATATTGATTTGTGATTGTGAACCTCCGATCCCTCTTCACCCGGAAGACAGCCACACTCACCCTCGCGTTCCTCCTCACCCCCTCACTGATTTGGGCGCAGAGCGTCGAGTCATCGCTGTTTCGGATCGACCGGATCAACGCCTTGATCCTGGTCGTGGTGTTCTCCTCAGCCATTTTGCTCTACACCCGCTGGGCCAAACAGGGCAAGCCGCTCTTCCTTCGCAAAATCCCCGGTCTGGACGCTGTCGAAGAAGCAGTCGGGCGCGCCACCGAAATGGGGCGCCCGGTGCTGTTCATTCCGGGAATCCAGGAACTCGACGAAATCCAGACTATCGCCGGCATTTCGATACTTGGCCGCGTGGCCAGAATCACCGCGCAGTATGAGACCCCGCTGATGGTCCCTGTCCGCTACCCGCTGGTGCTGGCTGCCGGGCAGGAAGTGGTCGAGCAGGCGTACACCGAGATGGGCAAGAAGGACTCCTACGACAAAGATACCGTCCGCTATGTTGCGGGAGAGCAGTTCGCCTTTACCGCGACCGTCAACGGGTACATGATGCGTGAGCGCCCCGCCACCAATATCTACATGGGCGGGTTTTTTGCCGAGTCGCTGCTGCTGGCCGAGACCGGCAACGCGGCCGGATCGATTCAGATTGCCGGCACCGCGCAGGCCGAGCAGTTGCCGTTTTTTGTCGCGGCGTGTGACTACACTCTGATGGGCGAAGAGCTGTATGCGGCATCGGCCTATCTCTCCCGCGAGCCGATCATGACCGGCGGCCTCAAGGGGCAGGACTTTATCAAGATGATAATCGTCATCCTGGTGATAATAGGCGTGGTGCTCGTCACTGCCGGGGTCGGCGACTGGTACGTGCATCTGTTTGAGGAAGTCTGATTTCACGATGAGGACAACTCTCCCGATAGTCACCGCGTTTGTCGCCGGCTTTGTCATGGTGGTGGCGTTCTTCTTCCGCGCCGATTCGCTGATCGGGAGCCTTCGTCAGGAATTCACCGTCTGGCTGACAATCGTGGGCGGGTTCACGCTGCTTCTCGGAGTGGTCTCGATTGTGCGCGTGAACTGGCTTGCCGTGGAGCGCCGCAAGGAAGGCTGGCGGTACAAGATTCTTACTCTGATTGCCGTCTTTGCGATGGCAATCCCGGCGGTTCTTCCCGGCAGGTGGTGGTCAGGTTTCGGTCGGGGCGATGGATCACTCTATGACTGGCTGTTTAACAATCTCCAGTCGCCCATGATGGCCACCATGTTCGCAACGCTGGCGTTTTATATCGCGTCGGCAGCGTATCGCGCCTTTCGGGCGCGTAACCCGGAAGCCACCCTGCTTCTGCTCACTGCTATTCTCATCATGCTCTGGCGTGTCCCTATGGGCGAGGCCTTCCTCGAGTTGTTGCCGGGGGATGTGCCGCAGTGGCTGAATACCTATGTTATGAACGGCGCCAACATGGCGGTCCAACGGGGCATTATCATTGGCGCCGCGCTTGGGGCGGCTTCGATGTCCCTGCGCCTGATTCTCGGTATCGAACGAACTTACATGGGGAAGAGCTGAGCGATGTCTTTCTGGCAGAAAATGGATCAGCTCGACCGTCGCTGGATCTACCTCACCGTGGCGGCTGCGGTCATACTCCCCTTTCTCCTGCCGACCCCACTTCCTATTGTCATAACCCCGGAAGCCCGGTCACTCTTTGATGCTGTCGAGGCCCTGCCGGACGGCTGCAACGTGATGGTCGTGTACGATTATTATCCGACCACCATCGCCGAGTGCGAGCCGATCGCTATCGCCGCATTGCACCATATGTTCAGGAAGAACTGCAAGGTCATCACGCTAAGCAACATCCCGTACGGGGGGCCGTCGATGGCCGAGCGCATCACCCGCATGATGGGCGACCAGTACGGTAAGACGTACGGTGTCGACTTTGTCAACTTGGGCTATAAGTACGGCTACGTGGCGGTGCTGTCCGGAATGGGGCAATCGATCGAATCGATCTTCCCCACCGACAACAGCGGCACGCCGCTCGCGCAACTGCCGCTGATGGACTCGGTCAAAAACTACTCGGACATCTCGTTCATCTTCGAGATCGCCGACAACGCCACCGCCGACTATTGGGTTTCGATTGTCAACGCCCAGTACGGGGTGCCGATCGGCTGCGGCGGAACCGCGGTCATGGCGCCCAAATTCTACGCCTATGTGGCGTCGGGCCAGTTTGTCGGGTTGCTCGGCGGGATGCGCGGCGCGGCCGAATATGAGAAGCTAATCGAGATCGAAGCCGACGCCACGGTGGGGATGCAGTCCCAGTCGTTGGTGCATCTGGTGATAATCGGACTGGTAGTGCTCGGCAACGTCGGTTACTGGGTGGGACGTTCGCAGTCGAAACGGCGGGCGGCATGAGCGGCTGGGAGCTGTTCCAGGTCTGGCTGGTGGCGCTGGTCACGCTGGCGCTCTTTTCGTTCATGTACCGCGACAACCCGGTCTATCGCGTTGCAGAACACATTTTCGCGGGCCTCACCGCCGGCTATCAGGTCGGCCTGATCTGGGACACTATTATCGTCCAGCAGTTGTGGAATCCGATGCTCGGCGGCGAGTGGTGGAAATTCGTCCCCGGCGTTTTAGGTGTTCTCATGTTCAGTCGCCTGTCCGGCAAGTGGTCCTGGGTGTCGCGAACTTCGCTGGCATTTGTCATGGGCACCACCGCTGGGATCTTCCTGATTTCAGAGCTTCATGGTCGCGTGCTGCCGCAGATGCAGGACACGATGCTTCCCCTTGACGGTGGCGATGGTTTCGGCGCAACCCTGCTTTCGGTAATAGTCGTTCTTGGAGTTTTATCTACTCTGATCTACTTCTATTTTTCGAAAGAGCACATCGGCACTCTCGGAGCGGCCGCCAAACTGGGCATTTGGTTCATCATGATTTCCTTCGGCGCGCATTTCGGATACACGGTGATGGGCCGGGTGTCGCTGCTGATCGGCCGGGTGCATTTCTTGATTGAAGACTGGATCGGATCGTTTCTATAGTGCACAGCGATTGATGGTTGTCGGTCATGGTATCAACAAGGGTGTTTGTTCCTGTTCTGGCGGTTCTGTGCATTAGCTGCAGCCGGGAGAAAACTCAGGCCGTCTACAACACTGACCAAAACCCCGATCAATTCCCCGCCCAAGCTGTTGTCATAATCGACCGCATCGAGAGTGGCGAGATGACCGGCAGCGCTGCCATCACCGAGGCGTTCGGCGACCTCTACACCCAGCACTCCGAACTGCTCGACAATGTCGAATGGAAGAAGGTAATCGACCGCCTAGGCAACTGGTTCGAAATCCTGGCCGATTCTCTCGCAGGCCTGGGTCCGCCATCGTTCTCACGGGCGGCCGAGTACTACCAGCTCAGTTCCTTTGGTCGACCCGAGGACACTCTCCGCAGGCGTCAGGCCGCACTCTACGGATGCTGGTCGGCCGCTACCAATGACCGAAATGTCGATCTGACCCACTTGTCCAGGGGCAATTACTCCCTCGGCGACGTACTTACGGCGGCGCGTTATTTCCTATTTCGCGATACGCTTAACCAGCAGTTCTTCACAACGGCGCTGATCCCGCGGGTCCAGAAGCAACTGGCCGCGGCCGGAGCGCTTGCCCCGGAGGCCACAAGCCAGTTGCCGCGAGCCGACCGGGGGCTGCTCGCTCTGGCCGGGCTGGGCGAGATTGCCGAACTCGGCAAACTCAAGAGTTTTCCGGCGCTGGGTATCGATCTAATTGCCGCTCGCGTGGCACAAAAAGATTCCGCAACCTGCCGGGCCGAGTTCTATTTTCTTCCGCACCAGAGTCTGACAGACTCCGTTCAAATCTACCTGCGGGTCGATTCGGAGGAGCTGGGATCGACTCTTCTGACCTTTTCACCCCAGCCTGCCACCACCACCTGGCTGCCGGGCCAACTGGTACCGGTAGCCTGGCAGTTTTCCCATCCTGCCCGTATAACGCAGGCTGCGGTAGGTCTTTGTGATTTCGCCGCGCCCCGGCCAAATTTCTTCAGACCTGAGGGTTTTCAAAGGGATCTGCTGCCGCTCGAGGCGGCGGACATTGTCTCGAAATAGGCAAAAGTCGGGTTTGCCGCTGGGAGTAACGACGCAAGTAAAGCAACCTGCGAAGGTCTCGAAATACAACACGGCCCCGTCTCGGCTTGCTCGCTCGTCCACATTGGCTCTTGTCAGTCAGGGCGTGATTGGGTAACTTGACCGTCTATGACGTCGGAGCAGGCATGAGAGTTGTCATTCCGGTTGCCGGATCGGGCACCCGTCTGAGGCCGCACACCTATTCCCAGCCCAAGCCGCTATTGGAGGTGGGCGGAAAGCCGATCATTGCCCATCTGCTTGATCCGATTGTCAAGCTCCACCCTGAGGAAGTGATTTTTGTAATCGGTTACATGGGAGAAAGAATCCGGGAGTACGTGGAGAGTAACTACTCTTTCAAGGCCACCTTTGTCGAGCAGGACAAACTGCTGGGCCTCGGCTACGCTCTCCACATGGCTATCCGTGGCATTTCTGGTGGCGACGTGCTCATCTTACTTGGCGATACGATCGTATGTTGCGACCTCACCCGCTTCGTAAACGCCGGCGACAGTGTACTTGGTGTGCTGCCGGTCGACGATCCCCAGCGCTTCGGTGTGGTGACGATAAAAGATGGTCGAGTGACAAAGCTGGTCGAAAAGCCGGAACATCCGGAAAGCAACCTGGCGCTTATCGGGCTTTACTACTTCAGGGATGTCGTGCCAATACGCGACGTATTGGGGAGCCATGTCGAATCGGGTCGGATGACCCGCGGTGAGATTCAATTCACGGACGCCCTACAGATGCTCCTTGATCGCGGTGCCGTCATGGTTCCTCATGAGGTTCGCGAGTGGTTTGACTGCGGCAAAAAAGAAACTATGTTGTCGACCAACCGCCACCTGGTGGCCGAATTCGCCCAGAACCGCACGATTGCCGGCTCAACTGTCAAGGCCCCGGTATTTATTCACTCCAAAGCACAGATCGTCAATTCCGAGATCGGCCCGTCGGTATCGATTTCCGAAGGCACGGTGGTTCGTAACTCACGAATTGAGGATTCGATCATCGGCCGCAACTGCATGATCGAAGACACCGAACTCAGAGAATCATTGATCGGCAATGAGGTCAAAATCAGGGGGGGACGGATGACCGTCAACTTGGGGGATTCCTCGGAGGTCGAAGCTGGCTGACATGGGACGCACAAATCCGAGCAGGTCTTTATCACATAGGAGAAAGGACATGTCGAGAGGGAATTTCCTGTTTACGTCGGAATCGGTAACCGAAGGACATCCGGACAAACTGGCCGACCAGATCTCGGATGCTTTTCTCGATAGCATTCTCGCCGAGGACAGACGTTGTCGGGTCGCTTGCGAGACATTCGTAACCGGGCGACTGGTCATTGTCGGCGGAGAGATAACCACCACCAGCTATGTCGATCCGGACAGCCTGGTGCGCGGCGTGATCAAGGACGTCGGGTACGACCGCCGTGAGTACGGGTTTACTTTCGACACCTGCGCTATTCTCAATGCTATCGGGAAGCAATCTCCCGATATCAAGCAGGGCGTGGATCGCGGCGGCGCCGGCGACCAGGGCCTGATGACCGGCTATGCCTGCCGCGAAACCAAAGAGCTGATGCCCATGCCTATCATGCTGGCCCACGGCCTTACCCGGCAGTTGGCCACGGTTCGAAAGAAGCAGATACTGCCGTTTCTCGGCCCCGACGGTAAAGCCCAGGTAACCGTCGAGTATAAGGATTGTGTACCAAGCCGGGTCGAGGCGGTGGTAGTTTCGGCCCAGCATTCCGAGGACATCCTCGACCGTTCCGGAAAGTCCATTACCAATCAGGCTCGGGAACAGATAATCGAGAAGGTGGTTCTTCCGGTAATTCCCAAGGGGATGCTGGACAACAAGACCAAGTACTACGTCAACCCGACCGGCAAATTCGTCACCGGCGGGCCGATCTCCGATGTCGGCCTGACCGGGCGAAAGATCATAGTCGACACCTATGGCGGTATGGCTTCGCACGGCGGCGGCGCGTTTTCGGGCAAGGATGCCACCAAGGTGGACCGCTCGGCCTCGTACATGGCGCGCTATATCGCCAAGAACGTGGTGGCCTCAGGACTAGCCGACAAGTGTACTCTCCAGGTTGCGTACGCGATCGGCGTGGCCAAACCGGTTTCGCTGATGGTGTTCTGCGACGGTACGCATCGGGTACCTGAATCCCGCATAGCCCAACTCATCCGCAAGCATTTTGACCTGACGCCGAAGGGCATTATCAAAACCCTGGAACTGCTCGAGCCAAAATTCCGCCTGACTGCCGCCTACGGGCATTTCGGCCGCCACGAAAAACAGTTTACCTGGGAAAACACCGATTTGGCCGGCACGCTGGCAAAGGAAGCATAAGTATGGCACTGGGATACGACATCAAAGACCTCAAACTTGCCGCCGACGGCAAAAAGAAAATCGACTGGGCCGAGCAATCGATGCCGGTGCTGCGCTTGATCCGCGAGCGCTTTGCCAAGGAAAAACCGCTCCAGGGGCTGAATATCGCCGCCTGCCTGCACGTGACCACCGAGACGGCCAACTTGATGCGCACGCTCAAGGCGGGCGGGGCTAACGTGGCGCTGTGCGCGTCCAACCCGCTCTCCACCCAGGATGACAACGCCGCCGCCCTGGTGAAGCATTTTGACATCCCGGTTTACGCCATCCACGGTGAAAACCACAAGACCTACTACAAGCATATCAACCAGGCGTTGGACATCAAACCGCACCTGACTATGGACGACGGCTGCGATCTGGTGACCACGTTGCACCAAAGCCGGCGCGAGCTGATAAAGACCGTTCTCGCCGGCACCGAGGAAACCACTACCGGAGTGATCCGGCTGAACGCGATGGCCACCGGCGGCGCCCTGCAGTTCCCCGTGATCGCGGTCAACGATTCCATGACCAAGCACTTCTTCGACAATCGCTACGGCACGGGGCAGTCGACTATCGACGGTATCCTCCGTTCGACCAACATGCTCATGGCCGGTTCGACAGTTGTCGTTGCAGGTTACGGTTGGTGCGGACGCGGCGTTGCCGCACGGGCCAAGGGCATGGGCGCGCGGGTGATAGTTACCGAAATCGACCCGGTCAAAGCGATCGAGGCCGCCATGGACGGCTTCATGGTCATGCCGATGCTCAAAGCCGCGCCGCTGGGCAATCTGTTCGTTACGTTGACCGGAAATCTCAATGTCATCCGGCTCGAACATATCAGGAAGATGAAAGACGGCGTTATTATCGCCAACTCCGGCCATTTCAACGCGGAGATCGACATTCCGGCTATCGAGAAGGCGGCAGCCAGTGTCAAATCGACACGGCCGAATGTGGTTGAGTACATGATCGGCAAGAAGCGGGTGTGTCTGCTGGCGGAGGGCCGTCTCGTGAATCTTTCCGCGGCCGAGGGGCATCCCGCGATGGTGATGGACATGTCGTTTGCCAACCAGGCGCTGGCCGCCGAGTACGTGGTCAATCATCATGACAAGTTGGAGCGCCGCGTGTACACGGTGCCTGAGGCCATTGACAGGGAGATCGCCCGGCTGAAGCTGAAGTCGATGGGCATACAGATCGACCACCTCTCTCCGTCGCAGAAGAAATACCTTGCCTCCTGGGAGCAGGGGACGTAGCACAGACCTTGGTCTTCGCCTGCTGAGAAACATCAGAATGAAAACCCAAAAGGATCATACCATGCCGCCAGCCAAGAACGGCGATACCGTCAAGGTCCACTACACTGGAAAGTTCAAGTCCGGCGAAGTATTCGATTCGTCGCGCGATCGCGAACCGCTCGAGTTCACTCTCGGCGCCAGGCAGCTAATACCGGGCTTCGAGAACGGCGTGCGTGGCATGACCCCGGGTGAATCGATAACGGTCGAGGTCACCCCCGGCGACGCCTACGGCGCCTACCATGATCGTCTCCTGACCATCGTCAAGAAGCAGCAGTTTCCCAGAGACATTGTCCCCCGGGTCGGCCAGCAGCTGCAGACCGAGGACGATCAGGGGCGGCCAGTCAACGTGCGCGTAACGCGTATCGACGGCGACAATGTTACGCTCGACGCCAACCACCCGTTGGCGGGCAAGACGCTGGTATTCGAGATTGAACTCATTGAAATAACCTGATCAGCCAGCGCGATTCCCAACTCATTTTATCGCCTCGGTTTCGGTCATTGGTGTACTCACATATGGCGTTTCCATATCGAGTCGACGCCGCGCTCTAAGTACGTAAAGGAGGCCCGCTAGCGCGGTGAAGTTGACTCCTATGGCCGGAGCTCCTCTGTCAACTAGGAAGTACATCTCCGCCCCTGCGCCAAGATGGAGGTTAAAGAACGGTATGGTATCGCCCCACGCCGGCATGAGTCGAATTCCCAAGAAAACGTAAAAGGTCAGCCACGAGGTCGCTATCACGGAGGATTGACTTTCTGCCTACTCTCCTTACAATTCCATCCCGACATCAAACGAGAAATCACTCGTCTCATAGTCCGACAACTGCCAGGTGAAATAGACCGCCAGGTTGAACGGCATCAGAAACGGCGTCAGGTTCCCAACACTGAACCCGATCTCGCTGTACGGCTTCTCGGCTGTGGGAAATGACGATTCACTGCCTGCGTATGCACGATTGCGGAACTCGGTCCAGAACACACCGCCGCGCACGCTCAGCCAGAAGGGGATGTCTTTTACAAGAGGAATACCGCTGGCCGTAAACAGCCGTCGCCTGAAATCATGCGTCACCTGAATCGCCAGGGCGCGGTCACCGGCGAAATTAGTCTCGCTTAGAGTCGGAAATCCGGCAGCGCTGTAAAGATAACCGGTGCCGAAATCCAGAATGAAGTACCGTTGCGGAGGCAGTTTACCATTGGAAGTCCCGCCAAAGAGGCTCAGCGATGTCATCCCCAGCCCCAGCGCGCGGCGTCTCACTGTCACGTCGATGTGGTATCGACGGAAGTCGAAGTCGTTGTCGATGAACTCTTGCGACGCATACTCCATGCCGGCAGAAAGCGCCAGAAACTGCGCTTCATTGAGCCGACTATCGCGTCCCTTATTGCGGAACAGGTGGCGGGAATCGTATCTGAGATCGACTGTTACCGAGCGCATCGTTCCCTCGATTACTCCCGGATTCGGCCTGACATCGCTCTCCTCGCGCAACAACCCGGCCTCGGATCGAACCGGCATGGCAAAGTGCGTAAAGTCCCGGTACGATACCGACATGACCGTGTGATCGATAAGCTTGGTTGACACAAACGTCCGGAATCCCTCGGAGCGGTAATAATCGAGCGGATCCCAGCGACTGATCAGCGCCCAAACGGTAGAGTTGTAATTCGGCGATGTATTTACAGTCGGCCGGGATACTACCTTGTCGTAGTAGTCAAACCCAATATCCAGCCGTCGCCTGTGGTGCAGACGCCAGGTCGCTCCCACTTGATGCTGCGACCGCTCAGCGTCGAACGCGTACCCCGTTCTCAAGCGAAGCCGCAGCCTTTCGTGCAATCGGTTGGTGTCTCCGCCGATACCGAGATATGACCCCTCCACCCGATTGAAGTGGAATATGTCCGGCTGACTCGCTATCAGAAACGCCGCGGCGCCGATTCCCCTTAGCGCAACTTTGCCGGGTGACTTCGGACGATGCTCGAGCGAATCGATCCGCCGGTAAGCGTCATGTTCCTCCCACGTAAGCGGGATTGTCTGCCGCTTGAACCAGATGAGGCTGTCGAACCGATCGGCCAGCTTGTCGACCTCGAGCGCGTATTCGTTAAACGTCCCCCTGGGGTGTCCGGTATCGAACTGATAGCTGTACAGCGATGCAACATGCTCAAAATCGAGCTTCTTCGGAATGCCCGGCAAGGGGACCTCGAATTTGACGCCGCTGCTGAACCTGATCTCGATCGGCACCCAGAATTCGTTTTGAAACCGGGCGAACCGCTGGCTGTACCGGGGATTGATAAACATCGGTATCTCCACTCCCCGACTAAAGCCGACATCGACAGCAACCACGTCGTAAGTGGAATCGGCGATATGGATGTACCCTTCGAACAGCGGACGGAGAGGATTCTTCGGCTCGATCTCGAGGCGAAACACCGCCACCGAATCGATATACAGCGTGTCCATCAGGTAGTAATTGTAATGATCAAGCGCATCCTCGGCGGTGGGAGAGACTATTGAGTATCTACCCAGGTCGATCCGGTTGCGGTTAAAGTTCAGAATCTCGCCCACCGTCACCAGATTGTTTTCGGCCTTGATATTGGCCGACTGCCGCCGCGCCGTGATGATTTCCTTGTATTTGTCGGGATGCTCCCAAAGCGTGGTCACCTGGGTCTCGGTAAGCAGCCAGATCCTCGAGCTATCCTCTTTGGATAGGTCGTTTACCACCAGCTTGGTGTATGCGTCGCAGCGGTAGTCTCGCAGGCGGGAGAGAATGTCCTTCTTGCGGCGGATCGCTTCGATGATAATCGCCTGGCCGGGGTCATAAGCCCGGCTGTACACAGTCATCCCGCCGACATCAACCATGCAGGCTTGGAGAAAGACGTTACGGTCACCCTCGCCTTCAAACTTGGTTAGATCTACGATCTGCGAAAAGTAAGCGATATGGCTGAACCTGAGTTGATTCTCGCCCGGCTCCAGAAGAATCCGGTAGCGACCGTTTTCGTTGGTCAACGTAGACCGTTCTGTCCCCGTCACCTGGACAGTCACAAACGGGATCGGCTGGTGGGTATCCCTGTCAAAGACCACGCCCTCAGTGGCCGTGGGCCTGGACGGCTTTTGCAGAGTGTCGTTAGCGGTTGCAAACGGTATAGCGAGATTCGCCAGCAGGAACGCGATTGCTGCAGCAAGCAGGTTTGGGCGGACGATCATAGTGCTTATTCCTTGTCTCGTGTGGTGTCCTTGGTTGTCGCGCCACGGTGGAGCCCAGTCGCGACTACTCGATTCGCCAACGCCCCCTCGCACTCAAGCGTCGCGCCGTATCGCGTAACATAAAGAACCATCGAAAGTTAGCTGCGCGGCTGAGCGCTGTTGACCACACCGTCGCACAGAATACGTGCCACTTGTGTGGCAGTTGCACAAGAATAGTGTTGCCACACATAGAGATTTCCCCAAGAGGAGGCCCGGTTTGGTGCACAACCTGTTATCATATTGTGCGAATCGTGTAGGTATCTTTATAACTAATTGATATTCACAGGATTCGGCATCGCCGGTTCCTTATTTGACCTTGGGTCACCTTACTCAATTACCTCCCCGTGCACTAACCAAATAATAGCCAAGCTATTACGGGAGACGAAAAATTCAATCACCACTGTGTAACCTGAACTTGTATGTCAGGATAAATGTAGCCACTTTTTCTACCGCTTTGCCCGTCAAAGGAATAAGGAAATGTTACCATAAACCGCTATTTTTTGTGGTGAGTAAGTTCGTAACCACAACATATTGTGGCCTCTTGGCTGAAACAAGCAAGGATCCGCTAGCGGTTTGACGGCGTGGCCCCGTCTGATGGAAAAAGGCGGGGGACCCACCATTCGGCTGTGCGGATACTGGCCAGGGCAAAACGGAAATTGCATTAGTACAGGAGGTACTTCTTGAAACTCCAGCGGTTTTTCACGCGCGACGGAGAGTCTCCCTATTCTCGTATAAACTTCGCCAATCGCTCATCGGAAATAAAGAACCCCGACGGCACCGTTGTCTTCAAGCACGACAACATCCAGGTGCCGGAGGATTGGTCGCCGGTGGCGGTGGATATTCTGGCCCAGAAGTACTTCCGCAAGGCCGGCGTACCGCTGGTCGACCAGAACGGCAACCCCGTGCTCGACGAAGACGGGCATCAAAAAACCGGCGGCGAAACCGACGCCCGCCAGGTGTTCCACCGTCTGGCCGACTGCTGGCGCAAGTGGGGTCAGCGCCATGGCTATTTTGATACCGACCACGATGCCCGGGCGTTTTACGATGAGCTGGTCTACATGCTGGCGGCCCAGGTGGCTGCACCGAATTCCCCGCAGTGGTTCAATACCGGGCTTTATGAAACCTACGGGATCGCGGGGAAATCTCAGGGCCATTTCTATATCGATCCCGAAACCCACGTGATGACGGAAACGAAAAACGCCTACGAGCGCCCCCAGCCGCACGCCTGCTTCATCCAGTCCGTCCAGGATGATCTGGTCAACGAGGGCGGCATCATGGATCTCTGGGTGCGCGAGGCGCGGCTATTCAAATACGGCTCAGGAACCGGCAGCAACTTCTCCAACCTTCGCGGTGTCAACGAACCACTCTCCGGAGGCGGGAAATCATCGGGGCTGATGTCTTTCCTGCGGATCGGTGATCGCGCCGCCGGCGCCATCAAATCGGGCGGTACGACCCGGCGCGCCGCCAAGATGGTCTGTCTCGATCTCGATCATCCCGATATTCTTGACTTCATCAACTGGAAAGTGGTCGAAGAGCAGAAAGTCGCCGCGCTGGTAGCCGGATCCAAAGTCATTCGCCAGCAGTTGCGAGATATCTTTGCGGCAACAGCAGCCAAGGGTGACAATGGCCATCAGAAGGTCGAAACCGATCCTGCCAAGAACCCGGCCCTAAGAAACGCTCTCGCCTCGGCGCGGCAGTATGCCGTCCCGGCCGCTTATATCAAAAAGGTCCTCGAATTAGCCCGTCAGGGCGTATCCGAAATCGATTTTGTCGATCTCGACACCAACTGGGATAGCGAAGCCTATTTGACAGTCGCGGGCCAAAACTCCAACAACTCGGTCCGCATACCGAACGCCTTCTTCGATAAGCTGCGAGCCCGCGAGGATTGGCCGCTCCGAGTGCGCACCAGCGGCAGGAGTGCAAGAGCCATTCCGGCCACCGATCTGTGGGAGAGCATCAGCTACGCCGCCTGGTCATGCGCTGACCCCGGTGTCCAGTTCGATACCACCATCAACGAATGGCACACGTGCCCCGAGGACGGCCGTATCAATGCCTCCAATCCGTGCTCGGAGTACATGTTCCTCGACGATACTGCCTGTAATCTGGCCTCGATCAATGTCGCCAAGTTCCTTGACGAATCCGGTCAGTTGGATATCGAGGGGTACCGCCACGCTATCAGGCTCTGGACTATCGTGCTGGAGATCTCGGTGCTGATGGCGTCGTTCCCGTCGAAAGAGATCGCCCGCAAGAGCTACGAATTTCGCACGCTTGGCCTGGGCTACGCTAACCTGGGCACGGTGCTCATGCGCCTGGGTATCCCGTACGATTCGGCGCGAGCCTACGCCTGGTGCGGGGCGCTCTCGAGTATCCTGACCGGTCAGGCGTACGTGACCTCGGCCGAAATGGCCAGAGAGCTCGGGCCGTTCCCCGGCTTCTATCGCAACCGGAACCACATGCTCCGGGTCATCCGCAACCATCGCCGCGCGGCCTACAACGCCGACCGCTCGGAGTACGAAGGCCTGACCATCAAGCCGCACGGGATCAATCCTAACTACCTTCCGGAAGATCTGACTCAGGCGGCCCGCGAGGTCTGGGACAAGGCGCTCGAAATGGGCGAGGTCCACGGCTATCGCAACGCCCAGGCGACCGTAATCGCCCCGACCGGGACGATCGGCCTGCTCATGGACTGCGATACCACCGGCATTGAGCCGGATTTCGCGCTCGTGAAGTTCAAGAAGCTGGCGGGCGGCGGATATTTCAAGATCATCAATCAGTCGATCCCGATCGCTCTGCGCCGCCTCGGTTATGCCGAGGACGAGATCGAGCGGATTGTCACCCATGCTACCGGCCGCAAGACGCTCAAAGACGCCCCGTTTGTGAATCACGAGTCGCTCAAAGCCAAAGGGTTCGGCGACGAGGAAGTTCAGAAAGTGGAAAGCGCGCTCGGCGCCTGCTTCGATATTAGCTTCGCTTTCAACAAACATGTGCTCGGCGAAGAGTTCGTTCATGAAACACTGGGGTTCACGCCGAAAGTGGCGGAATCATGGGATTTCAGTCTGCTCAGGGAACTCGGGTTCACCCCCGATCAGATCATTGCCGCCAACGAGTACTGCTGCGGCACCATGACGGTCGAGGGCGCCCCCGGCCTCAAGGACAGCCACCTGCCGATATTCGACTGCGCCAACAAGTGCGGACGGACCGGACAACGGTTCATCAGCTACAAAGCGCATATCCAGATGATGTCGGCGGCACAGCCGTTTATCTCGGGGGCGATCTCCAAGACGATCAACATGCCCGCTGAGGCAACTATCGAAGATGTCAAAAACGCGTATCTGACCGCCTGGGAGGGGATGAACAAGGCGGTGGCGCTCTATCGCGACGGCTCCAAGCTGAGCCAGCCGCTGAGTGCGCAGTTGTTCGACGAGGGCGCTGTGGCGAAGGACATGACCGTCCAGCACGTGTCGCAGAAGATGGCCGAGCGCCTGGTCTACCGCTATATCGCCAAGCGGCGGCGCCTGCCCTATCGCCGCGCGGGCTACACGCAAAAGGCGGTGGTGGCCGGCCACAAAATCTACCTTCGCACCGGGGAATACTCCGACGGCACTCTCGGTGAGATCTTTGTCGATATGCACCGCGAGGGGGCTGCGTTCCGCTCCCTGATGAACTGCTTCGCCATCTCGGTTTCGCTCGGCCTACAGCACGGCGTGCCACTTGAGGAATTTGTCGAGGCGTTTTTGTTCAGCCGGTTTGAACCGAGCGGGATCGTGACCGGCAATAAATCGATCAAGATGTCCACATCGATTATTGACTATATCTTCCGCGAGTTGGCGATAAGCTACCTGGGCCGCACCGACCTGGCGCATATCAGCGAGGACGATCTGCGCAGCGACACCCTTGGCGCCCCGCGGGAAGAATCAATCGAGTTCGAAGAAGAAGAGGAAGCCACAGCCCAGATCACCGGGCAGTTGACTCGTGGCAACCGTGTGAGTGATGACCTGTACAGCAGCCACCTTCGCTTTGACCCGCGCGGCGGCAATGGCGGTAACGGCGGAGGGGGCAACGGCAATCATGGAGGAACCCCCGATGGTGAGCCGATGCAGGCTTCGGCTGCAGAAGCATCTTCAAAACCGCAAGCGGTGCTTGAGCTTGTCGCCCCGGCAGAAAATGCCGGGTCTGCTGCGCCCAGCCACCGTTTCCGGGAGAGAATCGAAATCGCGCGCCTGAGAGGTTACGAGGGCGATATGTGCGCCGAATGCGGCCAGTTTACCATGGTCCGCAACGGCACCTGCCTGAAGTGCGACACCTGCGGCGCCACCTCTGGATGTTCTTAAACCAGAGCGATTTAGGCCGATTTACCCGGCTCCAATTCGGTTTCGGGTTGAGCAGTTGGGACCTGCCGATGGAGGGGCGGGTCCGGTCGAGGGGCGATTAGCCGCAGAAAATCTGCATTTTTTCCTTGACAAACCTGGCGGGAGGGGGTATTTTCTTTGTGCAATCGGAAAGTGTTACTCTTTCTGTGGATTACCTAATATCGTCCACCCAGGTAGGTTTACCGACCCACCTGGGTTTTTATTTGGGGTAGACTTTTTTCGGCTGCATCCCTGTTCCTCACTGCCACTCACATCATCTGGATGAAACTCGGTTCAGGACCGACCTGTTTGCTTGACCGTGTGCGTCAACAGAACTCCTATTGACTCACCAGCGCGGGCTCGTATTTCTTTCAAGTGTGAAGACACAGTCAGTTCCAACAGTGGTCACCTAATCAGTGAGTGAGGCCCAACATGTCTGTAGAGGTGCGTCTAAAAGATCTTGTGGATTCGATGCAGATGCAGTCGGAAGACGTGAGCTCGTATCTCAATATAGAAACGGGCAAAGTAGTCGAGGTTACAACGGAGGAACTCTCGGCTGTAGACGGTGGGGATGGAGACAGCGAGTTCGACAAGGACATGTTGCAGACGGCACGCGAAGTCATGGCCGGGAAACCGTATATCCCCCTGCCGGATCGCTTCGAGATCAATGAGTACGACATGATGCAGCGTTTCGCGGAGTCCCTGCCCGATGACTCCAAAGCGGAAATCCTGTTGACCTCGCTGCGCGGCTCAGGCGCATTCCGACGATTCAAAGATACGGCACACATTCTCGGTGTGATCGAGGGCTGGTACCAGTTCAAGAACGACGCCTATGAGAAGGTCGCGATTGAATGGTGCGAGGACCACGGGATCGAGTACCGCCGGGAATAGACGCCGGCGTGGCCGGGCGGCCAACTCCTGGGTTCTGGTGGCCCACCGCTTGCGGCGCAAGAGCATTCACAGGGGTCGTCTGACCCATCCAAACAAAACCACGACCCCTCCGCCAAAAAGACTCCGGCGGAGGGGCCAGATCGCAAAGTCCAAGAGGGCGGTTTTACGTCATGCCCGGGACGCTCACTTACTGCCGCTGCAGCAATGAGCCACGCGCGGTATTCTGTAACGAACCATTTCGTGCTCTCCTTTCCTTACCTGTCTCATACTTGCCTTTGCCTGGCCGGGCCGGCTCGCCCGGCATGTTTTCTCTTGTCTATATGCGTATATGTGCATATATCGATAGAAGTTTCAAAAAAAATCACTCCCCGCTCACTTTTTCTTGGCCCGCTCCCGCGGCGATATGTCCAGGCAGTCGCAGAAACCATCGCAGCACGCCCGCACCGTCCCCTTGTTCAGGCTGTAGAACACCTGCTGGCCGTCACGACGGTCGCTGAGGATCCCCGCCTCTCGAAGCACCGCCAGATGGCGGCTGACAGTCGACTGCGCCAGGTCGATCCTCTCAGCTATTTCGTTGACCGTCAGAGGCTTGCCGGTCAGCAACCGAAGAATCCTCAGGCGGGTCGGCTCGCCAAAAGCCTTGAAATACCTGCTGTAGATTCTCTCGTCCATAGTCTTATCCGCACCCGGCGTAACTGATGCATACGCCTATGTACATATAACGATATAAATGCTTACGGGTTGCAGTGTCAATAGTTTTGTGCCGCCCCACGGGGCATTTTGGCGAGATCTGTTCCAAAAGATCGGGAAACAGTTTCGTCAGTTCTTGTCTCTTTTGCCTTGACCGTTGAATAAGGCAAGAGGGGTGTGAACTGACGCCCTGCAGCGCAATCAAGATCGATGGCGTCAGGTCACACTTCGGGCCCGACCCGCGGAGCGTGTCGGGCTCTAAGCAAGACCTGACGCAACAGATCGAGGTTTTGAGACAGCCTCCCAAGGGCGAGTCGGCGCCTATTCCTCTTCTCTGTCGATGTTGTACTTCTTGATTTTGTCGAACAGGGTCGTGTAGTCGATTTTGAGCACGCGCGCCGCCTTGCGTTTGTTCCCGCGCACTTCCTTCAGCACCCGGATAATCGCCCCCCGCTCGGCCTGCATCTGGGCGTACGCGCCGATCTCCTTCAGGCCCGCCCCCTCGCGAAGCTGGATTTCATCGGTGCGGCGCAGCCGAATCGCCAAATGCTCCGGCGTGATCTTGCGCCCCTCGGCGAGAATCACCGCGCGCTCAATCGTGTTCTCCAGCTCCCTGACATTGCCCGGCCAGTGGTACTTTTCCAGCAGGCTCATCGCCTCCTTGGTGAGCGCCTTCTCCGGCTTGCGCATCTCCCGGCAGTACTTGGCCACGAACGCCTCAGACAGCAGCGGGACATCATCGGGCCGGTCTCTCAACGACGGGATATTCAGGGGAAAGACAGACAGGCGATAGTACAAATCCTCGCGGAACCTCTTCTGCCGAATCAACTCCGGCAGGTCCATGTTGGTCGCTGCGATCACGCGCACGTCGACATCGACCGTCTTGTTGCCCCCCAGCCGTTCGAAGTTCTTCTGCTGGAGCACGCGCAGCAATTTCGCCTGCAACGCCACGTCCATGTCGCCGATTTCATCGAGGAAGATCGTCCCGCCGTCGGCAATCTCGAACTTGCCCATCTTCCGCGCATGGGCGCCGGTAAACGCTCCTTTTTCCGAGCCGAACAATTCGTTCTCGAGGAGTTCCCCCGGAATCGCGGCGCAGTTGATCGTGATGTAGGGGCCGTCTTTGCGCGGCGAGAGGTTATGAATAGCGCGCGCAAACAGCTCCTTGCCGGTGCCGGACTCGCCCTGCAGCAGCACCGAGGCGTCGCTGCGCGAGACTTTCTGCACCAACTGGCCCAGCTCGATCATTTTGGCGTTCTTGCCGATGATGTTGTCGATACCGTACTGCGAAAGCAGCTCTTCTCTGAGCAGACTGTTTTCCGCAAGCAGACGCCGGTTTTCGAGCGCGCGCCCCACCAGCACGCAGAGGTGCTCGGTGTCAAATGGTTTAGTCAGGAAGTCGAACGCGCCGTTTTTCATCGCCGAGACCGCGTCCTCGATCGTGCCGTAAGCAGTCATGACAATCACCGACGTGTCCGAGTCGAGCTCCTTTACCCGCGAGAGCAGCGCGAGACCGTCGACCTCCGGCATCCGAAGATCGGTCAGGACGAGATCGTAGGATTTGATGCTGACGAGGTCGATCGCCTGACGGCCGTTGGGTACCGAATCGACCCGATAGCCCTCCTCGGTCAGGGTTTCGTGGAGCATATTGCGCATGGAGTCTTTGTCTTCGACCACCAGGATATTGGGCATGTTTTGGCTCCTAAAGGATCGGAATTCTCACCTTCCCTGATCTCGCCGGGCGAGACGTGGGGACATTCCCATATATCGGCTCTGCGGTCGGGTATCGGAGCGCTCCCTCTGCGCAATTATTAGACAAGTTGGGACTGGCGGTCAATTAGCAATCCGCAGGGCAGAGCCCCCTTCGCGGAGCTCAGGGCAGGCCTTGGCGCTTCGGCCATCGATGGCGGGTTCTCGCCTCGCCGAGCAAGCAAAGCGGCCCCGCCCTACGGCACCGAAAACGTCGCCATCTCTGTCCGGCCGCAATAATCTTCCTTGAGAAAGTACCGGCCCGGCGGCAGCGACGGCTCCCGGAAGCGGTCGTGGTGCAAAGTAAGCCGATAGAAGCCGGCCGGGAGATTCCTCACAAGCAACGGGCGAATCAGACGCAGGCTGGAGTCGTGCAGCCCCACCGCGACATTGCACGACGATTGATAGACTCGAATCGCTATGGCCGCGGGCTGATGCGTGCTCAGTTCAGCGGGGTCAATTCTCGACGAGTCTATTCTCTCCGAGCGAATCAGAGTCATCAGCGTATCCGCGTAGATGATCTGCGGATCGACCCAGAAGATTTCGTAAAGGCCCGGCTCCTGCATGGCCGTCCTATCCTCGGGTCGTTGTGCCCACCTGCCACACACGACAAGCGAGAGCACCAGAGTCAGAGCCAGTGATATCACTGTCCAGATTTGAGTCACACGCATTATCGCCGCTGCTTTCCTGTTTCGGACTGGTACAATCGGGCAGAATCTCGGTTCCGGCAAGCCAATTCAGGGGAGATGACCGGGACCAAACCACCCGAAACTACACGGGACAGGTGGCTCGATTTTGCTATATTATGATGGTATAGTGACATCTGGGATAAAGCTCGGTTGAGAGTAAGGAGGCAAATCCTATGTCCACCGTCGAGCGGAACGCCGCCAGGTTCGGCGCGCTGGTGGCTATAGTGTTGTATGTTGCGCCCGGTTCGAGCGCGCTGCCCCCGGTCGACCGCCCCGTCGTGGCGCATTCAACGGCATCTCTAGTGCTGTAGCAACTATTATTTGCTAAGAATATTCAACAAGTGCATATTGGTTCCTCAAGGAGGAACTGGTATGGCCCGTCCGGTAGAGATCAGGTTGCGTCGACTGCGGCCGCAGGAACGACACCTGTTGCGG